>JBGSLP010000384.1:0-2761 GCA_041740655.1 Alphaproteobacteria bacterium | reverse complement strand
CAACCTGCCCGCTGGCTGGGAGTTTGATAAGGTGTTCGGCGAGGCGCCCAAGGCCGAGCGTGACGCCATGCGGCTGGAGGAGCGCGAAATCGGCGGCATGATCCGCACATCGGCCACCGCCCGCGCGCCCGCCAAACAGTCGTCGCAGACCGTCGTCCGGCTGCCGAAAACGGCGACGCCCGCGCAACTGATGCTGATCGCAGGGCTCGCGCTTCTACTCGCCAGCATCGCGATGATGTGGCTGGCAAGGCAGGAAAAGACGCTGCCATGACCACTCATCCGAAAATCGTTCTGAAAACCCGGCGGAGGCGCTTCGGCGCCGCCGCTTTGGCGCTCGCGCTTGGCGGGCTTATTCTGATGGGGCAAGGCGTCATGATTCACGCAAAGGCCATTTACGCGCAGCATCTGCTGGAAAGCGCGTTCGAGAAAAGTCTGAGCATCGGCCAGCCGGTCAAGCCATGGGCGTGGGCCGATACCTGGCCGGTCGCAAAACTCGGCGTGCCGCGCCTCAAAGCCAGCGCAATCATTCTGCACGGTGGGAGCGGCCACGCCCTCGCCTTCGGGCCCGGACACCTGGAGACCACCCCGCAACCGGGCGATCCGGGCGCGTCGGTGATTTCCGCCCACCGCGACACGCATTTCCGCTTCCTGAAGCACGTCCGGATTGGCGATGAGATCGACGTCACCCGGCGCGACGGCCACACGGCGCAATTCCGCGTCAAACAGATGAGCGTCGTGCGCTGGGATCAGTCGGGCATAGACCCCGCGCGCGAAGGGCGCTGGCTGGTGCTCTCGACATGCTGGCCGCTGGATGCGACGACGCAAGGCCCGCTGCGCTATCTCGTGCACGCCGAAATGCTGGAAAATGAGCCGCTCGCGGCCACACCTTCGCCGCCCTCCTGATCTAGCGCTCCTGCATCAGGGGTTCGGGGAAAACGAATGTTTAGTTCTGCGCCAAAATTTGCGGCTCTCGCCTGCGCCGTATATCTGTTTGCGCCATTGACGGCTCGGGCGGAGTGCTGGGCGCCGCCCCAGCCTCAAACCATGGATGAAACGGCCGCCGCGCTCGGCAACAGCCTTGGCCGCGACGGACGCGCGAGCGAAATCAGGCGCCGGGGCGATGCCGCGCTGATGCTCTCGGGCGGCGGGCAGCGCATCGCCTATGCGGGCGGATTGCTGATTGGCTGGAGCGAAACGGGCTCACGGCCGGAGTTCGCTGTCGTCACCGCCGTCGATGAAAGCGCGCTGCTGGCCCCCTTCGCGTTCATCGGACCAAGCCAGGATCGGCGGATCGCCGACATCATCAATTGCGAGGCCGATAGCCTCGACAAGCTCGCCCAGCGCGCGGTTTCGTTTCTGGATGAGGCGCTGATGGCGAAAATCGCGGCGAAGCACGAGGCGGGCGGGCGGCTTTTCATTGCGCTGACAGGCTCCGCCGCGCGGCCCGACACGCTTTGGGACATCGGGCTGATCGCCGCCAGCGGCAGGCCGGACGCCCTCGGGCACATCCGCGATATTCTGCGCGCGTCGGTCAATCTCGGCGTTAAAGTCGACCCGGCGGCGGTCGGCGTGCCCGCAGGTAAGACCATAACGCAGAACCGCGCCTTCAAGCAGTTCGGGCTGGGCGAAGGCGTGATGCCGTTCAGCGTGGCGGGGCGCAAGCTCGACCATTATTACATCATTCACAACACGGTTTTGCCGGAGCAGACGTCCGATTACCTAAGCTCTCGTCGCTCCGCTCAGAGCGGCGTGCAGATCGTGTCGGTGGATGAGGTTTCGCGCTCGGCAGCCGTTCGCGGGCATATCGCTTTTCCCGAACGCCCTCCCCGCTTTACGCCGCAGTTAGCCTTCGATCCGGCAGCCTCTAAGCTGCTTTTCGAGGCCGCTTTTCGTCGCGGCCGCATGGGGGCGGATTGGCGCCGGTTACGCTGACGCCTTGCCTCCATCCACGTTGGGCGGCATGAGGAAGCGCTGGTAAACGAGGCCGATGCCCATCAGCACCAGCCCGAGCGCGATGAACGAGAATGCGCGCCAAATCCCCTCCAGCGCCGCCATGTCCAGCAGAAACACCTTCAGGACGGTCAGCACCACGAAGGCGGCGGATGCGAGCCGCGCCTCCTGCGAGCGCATGATCACGCCATAGGCTAAGCACGCCAGACCCAGCGCCAGCCACGCGATGGAGTATGTCCACTGCTCCGCCTCGCTCGTCTCCAGATAGCCGACGATATTCTCGCCTTTATAAATATGGCGCACCTCCAGCGAGACGTACGCGAACAGCAGCCCGAGGCAGACAATCGCCGCGCCCCTCACATACCACAGCGGCCGCAGCCCACGCGCCGCTCGCGCCAGCACGCCAGCCATCGCCGCTGGCAGGAGATAGGCGACGGCCAGCGAGCTGAAAATAGCGGGGCCGTAAACCGGATCGCCAGTGAACAGCGGATTTCGGCTGATGCCGAGGCCAAGCGCCGCCATCACCATCGCGCCGACGCCGAAAATCATCGAGGCCGTGCGATAGATCGAATTCGGCCGACCGGCGTCCGCGCGCAAAAGCACGTAGGAGAAGCCGAGGCTGGTGAGCGCGAAAAGCCCCTCGTCGAGATAGGTGGCGGTTTCCGCGAGAGGGTTGCCGTCATGCAGCGCATGCCTGATCTGGAAGAAAAACAGCAGCGCCGCGAACAGCACCGAGAGAGCGTCGGAAATGCGCACCGCCACATCGTCGCCCTGGCCGCGCAGCAGGCGTGCGGAGAGCGCGAACGAGATC
>JBGSLP010000383.1:0-5456 GCA_041740655.1 Alphaproteobacteria bacterium | reverse complement strand
GCCGGAAATGCGCACATGCAGGCCCGCGATGTCGCCGTTAGCGTCGAGACCCGCCGACAGTTTGCACTGCGTGATCGGGTGATACGCGCCATGCAGCATGTCCTCCTCGCGCGACCAGATCAGCTTGATCGGCTTGCCGGGGAACTGCTTTGCGATTTCGACCGCCTGGCGCACATAATCGTGGAAGGCGCCGCGTCGGCCGAAGCCGCCGCCGAGATTGATCTTGTAGACATCGCACTCGGTCTGCGGCAGGCCCGCCGCTTCGGAGCACGAGGCGAGCGCCGCCTCGCCATTCTGCGTCGGGCACCATACCTCGCAGCGGTTTTCCGTCCACAACGCGGTGGCGTTCATCGGCTCCATGGTGGCGTGGTTCTGATAGGGATAGCCGTAGACCGCCTCGATTTTCTTTGGAGCGGCGGCGATGGCGGCTTTCGCATCGCCGACCGTATTGCCGACATTGGCCTGCGCGGCGGTCAGCCCCTCTTTCACGAACTCGTAAATTGAATCGTTGCTGACCTTCTCGTTCGGGCCGTTATCCCAGACGATCGGGAGCGCATCCAGCGCGGTTTTCGCCTGCCACCAGTTGTCCGCGACGACCGCAACGGCGGTTTCTCCAACGCGCACCACGCCCTTGACGCCTGGCATGGTTTTTACCTTGGCGTCGTCGAAACTCGTCAGCTTGCCGCCGAAGACCGGGCAATCCTTGATGGCCGCGTTCAGCATGCCGGGGAGCTTGAGGTCCGTGCCGTAAATCTGGCTGCCGTTCAGCTTTTCGAGCGTATCGAGGCGCTTGAGCGGTTTGCCCGCGATTTTCCAGTCCTTCGGGTCTTTCAGCTTTACGTCGGCTGGCGCCGTAAGCTTGCCGGCCGCGCTCGCAACCTTGCCGAATGTGGTCTTGCGACCCGAGGCTGCGTGCGTGATAACGCTGTTCGCCGCCTTGCATTCCGCCGGAGCGACGCCCCATTCCTTAGCGGCGGCCTCGATGAGCATCTCGCGGGCCATGGCACCGCCTTTGCGGACATATTCATGGCTTTCGCGGATGCCGCGACTGCCGCCGGTGGAATAGCTCTGCCACACGCGATTGCGGGCGAGGTTCGTGGCGGGCGTCGGATATTCGGTCGTCACTTTCGACCAGTCGCATTCAAGCTCCTCGGCGACCAGTTGCGCGAGGCCGGTCAGCGTACCCTGGCCCATTTCGGAGCGGGCGATGCGGATGATCACGGTGTCGTCCGGCTTCACCACGACCCAGGCGTTGACCTCTTCCGGCAATTGCACGGCAGCCTCCGCGAGCGGAATGCGGAAGCCGAAGGTGAATGCGGCGGTAGCGGCGGCGGCGCCTGCAACGAAACCGCGGCGGGAGATATTCGTGGAAATCGGCATGATATATCTCTCCTTTAGATTTTGGACGTGGCGGCGAGGCGGATACCCTTGCGCACGCGGCCGTAAGTTCCGCAGCGGCAGATATTCGTAATCTCGGTATTGATATCCTCGTCCGTCGGATTGGGCTTTTTGGCGAGAAGCGCGGCGGCAGCCATGATCATGCCGCTCTGGCAATAGCCGCATTGCGGCACATCGAGTTCGGCCCATGCCTTCTGGACCGGATGGGAGTTATCCGCCGACAGCCCCTCGATCGTGACGATCTTGTCGCCCTCCTGAACCGACGCCAGCGTTAGCGCGCAGGAGCGCTGAGCCTCGCCGTTGATATGAACGGTACACGCGCCGCAGATGGCGACGCCGCATCCGTATTTCGTGCCGGTCATGCCCAGTTGCTCGCGCAGCACCCAGAGCAGCGGCGTCGCCTCGTCCGCCTGCACATCCAGCATTTTGCCGTTCACGTTGATTTTCGCCATATCCTGTCTCCGCTCGACACTTGCATTTGCCGCAGCAATAACCCTGAACGCGGCCAGCGTCTTTCGCGAAATCGGCGAAAAAGCTTCAAGCTTGATGAGCGCGGCGCCATCTGGCGGGCGGCATGCCTTCATGCCGGGTGAAAGCCGCCGTGAAATGCGCCTGATCGGAATATCCGGCTGACGCCGCAATATCGGCAAGCGGCATGCGCGCGCGGCGCAGCAGCGTCTTGGCCCGCGCCATCCGGATGCCGGTGAAATGCCGGTGCGGCGTTTGCCCCATGCTTTGGCGGAAGGCGCGTCCGAACGCGCTCACGCTCAAGCCGCATTCGGTCGCAAGATCGGAGAGCGATAAATCCTCGGTCATCGCGTCTTGCATGAGCGTCACCACGCGCCGCAGCGCAGCAGGATCGAGCCCTGCGCCGCGCGATCCCTTTCGCGCCTTGCCAATATATCGCGCCATCGCATTTGCTAGCGCCTCAAGCTGCATGCGCGATGCAGACTCGCTCGCGGCATCGCTGAATTCGTAGGCGGCGCGCGCAAGCCAGTCATCGCGACCGTTCTGGAGAAGCGCGGGAGCGGCGACCGTCTGGCGCGGTTCATCGAGAGCAAAACTTGGGTGGATGGCAATGCTGACGAAGGTCATGTCCCCATCGCTGAGACACACGCTGCGCGCCGTTCCGCTAGGGACCACGGTAACGGAGCCGGGCATGTCGGGGCGTGTCACGACGCGCTCGCCTTTTACCTCTGCGATGGTTGTTCTCGTGCCGCCCTCCAAAGTAACAAAAACCCGGTGAACGGTTTCGCAATGCTGGAAGCTGATGTCACCGCAATAACGCGACGTGGCTATCCGGGCATGAAAGCCGGGCAGCCGGAAATGAAAGTGGTCGGTCACGTTCGCATTGGAGACGCGATAGTAGTCGGACATGAAAAAGCTCTCGCCTGCCTGCCTGAGGACATTAGCGCGGCTTTTTGTCGAAGTCGGATGTTAGCGCGTTGCGCGCCTTCAATTTTTAGCGAGTATGCGCGAGGCGCTATTTGGTTTCCTCGGGCGCGCGCTGGTAGATGTCGTCGGAGCGCACGATGTCGTCCTCGCCAAGATAGGAGCCGAGTTGCACCTCGATGATCTCAAGCGGCACCTTGCCCGGATTTTCCAAACGGTGCCACTGGGTGGCGAAAATGTAGATCGACTCATTCTCCGGCACGAGCTTTTGAATATCGCCCGCCGTGACGAGCGCCGTGCCTTTGACGACGACCCAGTGTTCCGAGCGATGATGATGCATTTGCAGCGACAGCTTGCCGCCCGGTTTGACGTGCAGCAGCTTGACCTGAAAGCGTCCGCCGATGCTCAGCGTTTCGAAATGTCCCCACGGGCGATAGTTGCGGACATGCTGCTCATGCTCGCGGCGCTTCGAGGCCTTGAGTTGCGACACCAGCTTGCCGACGTCCTGCGCGCGATCGCGACGGGCGACCAGCACGGCGTCGGCGGTATCCACCACGACGAGGTCTTCGAGGCCGATCGTTGAAATCAACGCGCGCTCGGAATACACATAGCAGTTCTTGGTGTCGACCAGCATCGCCTCGCCGCGCACGGAGTTGCCATTGGCGTCGTGCGGCGCGGCCTCCCACAGCGAAGACCACGAGCCGACATCGTTCCAGCCCGCATCGAGGGGCAGGACGGCAGCGAGCCGCGTTTTCTCCATCACCGCATAGTCGATGGAAATGTTCGGCGCGCGCCCATAGGCTTCGGCGTCCAGACGCCGGAAATCGAGGTCCAATGCGGATTTTGCGAGGGCTGCGCGGGCTGCGGCTAGAATTTCAGGCGCGAGGCGTTCCAGTTCGGTCAGGAAGGTCTTGACGTGCAGAACGAAGATGCCGCTGTTCCAGTAATATCCGCCTTCGGCCAAATAGCGCTTTGCGGTTTCCATGTCGGGCTTCTCAACGAACGCCGCAACGCTGAAACCGTCGCCGACGCCATCGAGCGGCGCGCCTTTGCGCATATATCCATAACCCGTATGCGGCTCGCTTGGCTCGATGCCAAACAACGCCAGGCGGCCCTGGCTCGCGACGGTCGCCGCATCGCGCACTCGCGAGGCAAAGCCGGGCGCGTCCTTGATAAGGTGATCGGACGGCATGACGGCCATGACAGCGTTCGGGTCTTCTTCTGAAATAGAAAGCGCGGCGATGGCGATGGCGGGCGCCGTGTTGCGAGCTTCAGGCTCCAGCAAAATTTCGCGGGCGACGATATCGCTTTTCGTAAGTTCGTCCTTAAGCAGAAAACGGTGATTATTATTGCAGAGAAGAGTCGGCTTCGCGAAATCCTCGCCAATCAACCGGCGCAGCGTCGCGCCTAGTAGACTATCCGTATCTTGCTCGAAAAAGCGAATGAACTGCTTGGGATACATCGAACGCGATAACGGCCAAAGTCGCGTTCCCGAACCACCGCAAAGAATGACCGGATAAATGTATCGAGACATCGCGTAACTCTCATTTACGGTTAACGAATATTAACGATTGCATTGAATTTATTCTGTTTACTTGACATTTGTTTGCCTGCTTTCGAGCTTTGTCAACTCAATTCCTATAGCATTGCAAAACAGCGGCCATATGACATCCCCGGCGAGGCCTGAGGCGGAAATACGGTCGTCGGCAGCCCGCGTGCAACGTCAGTATTCGAAATACTGCGGCAGGGCGGCGAGCGATGGGTGACGCTGATCTTTATCGGATAAAACTGCATCCGCCGTTGCGACGGGCCATTCGATGCCCAGTTCAGGGTCGTTCCATGCGAGCCCGCGATCGCATTCGGGCGAGTAATAATCCGTCACCTTGTAGAGAAACTCGGTATCAGGCTCCAGCGTGCAGAAGCCGTGGGCAAAGCCCGGCGGAACCCACAGCTGCGACCAGTTCTGCGCGCTCAGGGTGACCTTCACGTGCTGGCCATAGGTCGGCGAGCCATGGCGGATATCCACGACGACATCGAGCACCGCGCCCCGCGTCACCCGCACCAGCTTGCCCTGCGCGTGCGGCGGGGTCTGAAAATGCAGCCCGCGAATGACGCCCTGCTGTGCGGAGAGCGAGTGGTTGTCCTGCAAGAATTCGACGCTGACGCCAGCTTCGAGCAGGGCGCGACGGCTGTAAGTCTCGGAGAAAAAGCCGCGATAGTCGCCAAATCTCTTCGGTGTGAAAAGCTTCACATCCGGAATGGCCAGCGCCTCGATTTTCATGGCTTCCCTCGTCGAATTAGTGACGGGGAATACTAATCCGGCGCTTGCGCCACACGCCACAACTTCCCGCAAGGGTTGTGCGATTTTCCAACCCTTGTCGGCGCAACCTGTCGGCTCAGTGGAGCGCGGCGGTCGACGGCGCGTTCATCAGGTCGCGGCCGAGAATGACGTTGGCGCTTTCGAGCGTCCGGGCGAAATCGCGCGCCGTTTTCAGTACCGGTTCGATTTCATTCGCCCCCATCAAGGCGTAAGCGCACGCCTGTAGCGCCGGACATGCGTCATGCTGGCTTGCGGCGATGAGCGAGACAGCAAGGCATTCGTCGCGGCAGAATGACGGGCACTTGTTCGGCAGCAATTCGATTTCACGAATTGAATGCACGCGCAC
>JBGSLP010000382.1:0-5422 GCA_041740655.1 Alphaproteobacteria bacterium | reverse complement strand
GGCAGGCCATCCCGGCGCGGCCCGCCTACGAGTGAGGGCGAACTCGTCGCGACCAGCGCTGGCGATGCGGCTGGCTTCGAGGTCGGAGACCGCATCTTCCACGACAAATTCGGCTATGGCCACATCGCCGAGATCGAAGGCAATAAACTCACCGTCGATTTCGACAAGGCCGGCCAGAAAAAAGTCGTCGCCTCCTTCGTCACCCGGCCTTAATATGCTTAGAAAAAAGACTACCTTTATTATCGGAGCTGGGGCCAGCGCGGAGGTAAACTTTCCTATCGGGTCAAAACTGGCGGATATGATAAGCAACTTGCTTCACTTCCAGTTTGATGATTTCAGAGGTCGCTTCAAGGGAGACATTAATTTTGTTGAGTCTTTAAAAAGAAATTTGAAAGATACTGATATTGTAAACAAACACATTGAAGCAGCACGAATTATATCTCAAGGCATATATCTTTGTCAGTCTATTGATAATTTTATCGATATCCACCAGGAGAACAATTACATATCATCGGTTGCGAAGGCGTGTATTTTCAAGTGTATTATTGAAGCCGAGAGAAAATCTGCTATTTTTTGCGAATCAAGATCTCGATCTGAGTATATTGATTTAAAGAAAATCGAAAATACATGGTATCGAAAATTTGCTACAATGTTGGTGGAAGGAGTCAATAGGAAGAATATTCAGACAATCTTTAACAACGTGTCGGTGATCTCGTTTAATTATGATCGTAGCTTAGAGTATTTTTTGTTGAAAGCCCTTCAGCCTGTATACAGCATCACAGAAGACGAATCGGCCGAGTTGCTAAGTAGTTTAAAGATCATCCATCCTTACGGCACATTAGGTCCACTGAGGACACGCAGCACTAATGGTGTAGATTATGGCGCTGACTCTAGTTATATGGACTTCTTAGAAAATTCTAAATTTATAAAAACATACACGGAACAGATAGAGGACGAAAGCAAACTAAAATCAATCCGCGAAACTGTCCTGACGTCAGACAAGTTAGTGTTTCTAGGATTTGCTTTTCATAAGCAAAATCTCAAAATTTTAGGAGCTCCGGAAACACCTTCTTCAGTAAGGATTTATGCAACTGCTAAGGGTTTTTCAGACTCCGACGTTGGCATAATCAAAGGCGAACTTCGATCTTTAACAAGACTTTCTGATGGGGTTAAAATACATAATAGGTTCACGTGTAGCGAACTTTTTGATGAATATAAAAAAACTCTATCAGCATAAGACTCGGTGACCGCATCTTCCACGACAAATACGGCTATGGCCACATCGCCGAGATCGAAGGCAACAAACTCACCGTCGATTTCGATAAGGCCGGCCAGAAAAAGGTCGTCGCCTCCTTCGTCACCCGACCTTGATCGCTTTTCCATCGCCTGCGGGTTGATCTTGACAGCAAAAACCGGCAATCAAGGCGGGGCCGAATTTTTGCCGCGCACGTCGTAAGGGGAACGCTGTCATGGACACCAATCCGGAGCATACGCCGACATCGGAAACGCTTGCGGGCGATCCGAAAGAGCGTTTCATCCCCATCGACCGCAACACGATTTTCGAGGGGCTGCTGACGTCCGGCATTTGGGGCGCGCATGAGGTGGACGAGGCCCGCACCGTGCTGTCCTACATCGCAAGGCTCCGGCAGCAGGATAGCTGCCTCAACATGGACCGGCTTGCGCATCTCTACGATCCGTTCAACCCCGATGACGAGACGATCAACGAAACGCAGGTCGATGCGGAAACCCGCGCCAAGCTCCTGAACGATCTGATCGGGGAGCTACGCACGCTGTTCGAGGGCGCCAACTACTCGTCGATCAACGAGAAGCAGCTTGAGAAGATCCTCGCGGAAGCCTCGCCCGAAGGCGTCTCCGTCGACGTCGACCTGACGGACTTCGATTTCACGCTGCTGTTTTCGCGCGGCGAGACCACCGAGAAGCGCGAGCGGCGCAGCCTCGAAACATTTTTCCTGAAGAAGGAGTTCGAGATCGAGCTTTATCGTCGCTTTGTCATGGCCATCAAGTTGAAGCCCGATGACGTGCGCCTGAAGGAGATCATGAAGAACGAGGATATCGGCCTGCAGAAGGCGGAGAAGCGCCTCGCCAAGATGCGCGCCGATCTGCCGAAAGGCGCCACATCCGACAAGATCTACATCAAGATGTTCAAATACATCCCCCGGCAGGATCTGGAGATGCTGTTTCCAAACACCAAGATCAAGCTGAAATACTGGGATAAGGTGCGGCTGTGGATCACCGCTGGCAGCACCACCGTTTTCGGCGTCGTAACGACCGTGATCAAGGTGGTGACCGCCGCCGCGCTCAGTCCGATTTTCCTGCTGATGGCGTTTTTCGGCCTTGGCGGCGTGATTTTCAGGCAGGTCATGAATCTCGTGAACACGCGCAACAAATACATGATGCAACTTGCGCAGAATTTGTACTTTCACAATCTGGCTAATAACCAGAGCGTGATTGCGCTGCTTATCGACGAAGCGGAAGAAGAGAATATCAAAGAGGAAATGCTGCTTTACACATCGCTCCTGAAAGGCTCGCAAACGCACGGGCAACTTCAGCGCGCAAAAGCGGATGTCGAGCGCTTCCTTGAGCATTACTGGAATGTGAAAGTCGATTTCGATGTCGATGACGCCCTGGCGCGTCTGCGGGAGGATGGGCTTGTCGCCGATCAGGGCAATTTCCTGCGGCCGCTACCGCTGGCGGAGGCGAAAGCGCTGCTGAAAGCGCGCTGGATCGACTCGCTGGATAATGACGTCTCCAAAGCAATCGCCGCATGACAATCAAGCTGGTCTGCGAGACGGCCAGAGCGGATGGCGAACTTGTCGCCGCTGTGATTGCGGAGGCGATTGACGGGGCAAGCGCGGTCACGCTCGCGCAAACCCGGCATGGCTGGCGGATCGAGGCGTATTTCCCGGAAACCCCGGATTTGAATTTGATCGCAAGCGTTCTGGCTGATGCGCTCGGCGGGCGTGAAACCCCAAATATCCGCGTCGAGGCCGTGCCGGAGGAGGACTGGGTCACGCTTTCGCAGCGAGGCCTGCCGCCTGTGCGCGCCGGACGTTTTCTCATTCACGGCTCCCACGCACGCGATGCGGCGCTCGCCAAGCAATTCGCCATCGAAATCGAAGCCGGGCGCGCTTTTGGCACCGCTCATCACGGCACCACGCAAGGCTGCCTGATCGCGATAAGCGACCTTGCGAAACGCGACCGTGCGATCGGCAACGTGCTGGACATGGGAACCGGCTCCGGCGTTCTCGCCATTGCGGCCACGAAAGCCTTGCGCGCACGCGTTCTTGCGGTTGATATCGACCCGGTGGCGGTCACGGTGGCGCGTGAGAATTGCCGCATCAACGGCGTAGCGGATCGGGTGCAGGCCGTGTGCGCATCGCGGCTCTCACACCCGGGCGTTAGGGCGCGCGGATCCTTCGACCTGATTGTGGCCAACATTCTCGCGGGGCCGCTGATCGAGCTGGCGGCGAGCATGCACGCGGCGCTCGATCGGCGAGGGCTTATCATCCTTTCCGGGCTGCTGGACAGTCAGGAAGCCGAGGTCTGGGGGCGCTATAAGACCGGATTTGCGCTTGTAAATCGGCGGTCGCTTGATGGATGGACGACATTGACGCTGATCAAGCGGTAACGCCTCAGGTTACCCCAAGGCGTTACCTTCCCGATTAGTACGACAGCGGCGCTAGGCGTCCGGCCCTCAATTCGCGCACGGCGGAGTAGCTGTAGCCGAAATCCATCAAGGTCTTGTCGTCGAAACCGCGCAGGAACTGCAGCGTTTCACGATCAGCCTTGGCGCTGCGAGCCGCCGTGAAAAATCCGGCGATTTTCTGCATGACGCCGGGCTGCGTTTTTGCAAACTCGGTTTTGCCGGTGGAATGATGCAATGTTGCGGTAGTCATACCGTAGCTCCTTCTTTCAGTAGGCATTCGCCTCAGCCTGCAAGATGAGCTTTTTCGGTTTCGCGCAGTAGACTGGAAAAGGCAAACCTAGCTATGCGTTTTTTGCATAGGTCCGCAGACTTGATCATTCCGTAACGGCGATTTACAAAATATGATGTTTCAATCCTTTGAAGATATTGGCGGTCCAACCCATTGCGAGCCAAGGGTTGCGGCTCTTCGCGATGCGCTGGCCGCGCTCGATCTCGACGGCTTCATCGTGCCGTCGGCGGACGAATACAACAACGAGATGGTCCCCCCATCGAGCCAGCGTCTGCTTTGGCTGACGGGCTTTTCCGGCTCATGGGGCGTCGCAATCATCCTGCAAGACAAAGCGGCGCTTTTCGTTGATGGGCGCTATGTGCTCCAGGCCGCGGCGCAGGTTGACGCGAGCGTGTTTACTATCCTCAAATATCCGGATGTAAAGCCGCTCGACTGGCTGGGCGACAATCTGAGCTCTGGCGCCAGACTTGGCTACGATCCGCGCCTGCACACGATAAACGAGGTGAAAGCGCACCTTAAAGCCATGCAAAAGGCTGGCGGCGAGTTCATCGCCGTCGCGGCAAACCCGATCGATGCGATCTGGCCAGACAGACCTGCTGAACCGCTTGCGCCAGCCTATGCCCACGGTCTGCCGTTCGCCGGACGCTCCGCCGCCGACAAGCTGCATGACATTCAGGCGACGCTGAAAAAGGAGCGCCATGACGCCGTCATTCTGACAGCCCCGGAGTCTCTAGCGTGGGCGTTCAATATCAGAGGCGGCGATGTGCAGCATACGCCCGTCGCACTCGGCTTTGCGGTCATTCCGGCGGATGGGACGGCTAAGATTTACATGGCGCCGGAGAAGGTCGATGACGATCTGCGGGTCGCGTTAAGCGGCGTCGCCGAGTTTGCGGCCGCGTCCGAGTTGGAGGCGGGCTTGAGTGCGCTCACCTCAAAAACCGTGCGGCTCGATCCGGATCGCGCGTCGTCGTGGTTTGGAGAACGGCTCGGCGCTGCCGGCGCAACCATTAGCGAGGGGCAAGACCCTTGCGCATTGCCGCGCGCCCGCAAGAACGAGGTCGAGATCGACGGCTCCAGAGCCGCGCATTTCCGCGATGGCTTGGCAATGGCGCGCTTTCTGGCGTGGCTTGACGCCCATGCGGCGAGCGGCTCAGTTGATGAAATCACCGCCGCGCAGAAGCTGGAGGAATGCCGTCGCGGCGACGAAAGCCTGCGCGATATCAGCTTCGATACCATTTCGGGCGCGGGGCCAAATGGGGCCATCGTCCATTACCGCCCCTCGCGTTCGACCAACCGCAGGCTCGAAAGCGGCTCGCTGTTCCTCATCGACTCGGGCGGCCAGTATCTCGACGGAACGACGGACATTACCCGCACGGTCGCCATCGGCGAACCATCGCACGAGATGCGTCGGCATTTCACGTTGGTGCTGAAAGCGCATATCGCGCTCGCCACCGCGCGCTTCCCGA
>JBGSLP010000381.1:0-3072 GCA_041740655.1 Alphaproteobacteria bacterium | reverse complement strand
TCCGCCTGCACGAAAGCGCCATAATACGTCGCGTCGGCGTCCGGCACGTTCGAGAGGCCGCCGCCGATGGGCGCGTTATCTTCGTTCGTCTGACGATCGACATAATATTCGGCCCCGTAAGTCAAAGTCACGCCTGCGGTTTCGCCAAGTTTGAAGCGCGAGCGGTTATCGAAGTTGATCCCAGTCGTCTCAATGGTGCGCTCGGTCAGGCGGGTTGTGTCGAGATCGTCTTCTTCGCTTTTATGCCGCGCATAGTAAGCCAGCAAATTCCCATCGATGAATGGATTGCCAGCGGGCGAGTATGAGAGTTTGCTAGATACCGTATCGCTTTCGACAAAACGGTTCACATCGTCGCCGACATTGTTCCCTTGCGGGTTGTTCGGGTTCTGGCCGTCATTCTGGTAGTGCACCCATG
Source organism: Alphaproteobacteria bacterium (assembly GCA_041740655.1). GTDB lineage: Bacteria > Pseudomonadota > Alphaproteobacteria > Rhizobiales > Rhodomicrobiaceae > JAWXCE01. The sequence goes on along the minus strand of JBGSLP010000381.1, from coordinate 2,657 downwards.
ACGACATGAATTTCAGATCGGGCGCGAGTTGCACCGTTCCTTTCACCAGCGAGGATTTGATTTCCTCCTCATCCGGCAGGGTGGTTCCGTTGCCAAGCTCGATATCGCCGGACTCGCGGTAGGTGAAGCTGGCGACAACATCGACGCTTCCGTCCTTGCTACGCGCGAAACCCGTGCTGGTGTAGGCCATTTCGTCGTCAACGCTCTGGTAGCCGACCTTGAAGCGCGCGCCCATCGTTTCGCCCGGCGCAAGGAAATCGGCAGCGTCCACCGTCGTAAGGGCGATCACGCCGCCTAGCGCGCCGGAGCCATAGAGCGATGAAATCGGCCCTTTCACCACCTCGACGCTTTTCAGCAGATCAGGCTCTATGAAAACCCGTCCGTCATGACCCGAGACGAAGCTCTGCTTCACGCCATCGACCAGGATAAGAATGTCTTCCTCTCGGAAACCGCGAATGGTCGGCGCCTGACCAGCTCCCCGGGCGCCGCCGTCGACAAATACGCCGGGCACGTTTCTGAGCACGTCGCTGATGTCGCTTGCCTGCCGTGTCTGTAAATCCTCACGATCAACGACCGTCACCTGCCCCGGATAATCGAACGCAGCGATTGGACTTAGCGTTGCGAAAATAGAAATCGGATCGAGCACTACCGGCTCCTCGGATCGCGCCGCTGCAGTCGTCAGAACCAGCGCAGACGCCATCGCCGGCCATTTCAATAAATTCCCCATACTAACCCCCAGTGATGGCTCACCCCAATGAGCGCTCGAATATCCTGCGGTCTTCGAAGTAATATTCATGCATCGCGCGCACAAAAGTCATCTAACTACCGCAATCAATTCTGAAATGTACTGGTGAGCGTGCTGATCAACACGTGAATTGTTTCCATGAACATTCTTCAGTTTTTAAGAACGGGCTTCGGGCAAGCTCGGGAATGCATTGTTTTGAATTTTATCATTGCAGACATTGCAGGTGGCTCACGGCGTGCTCTGCGTTATTCTTGAGAAGTCCGCTGCGGAGCGGAGCAGACCACGCGCGACTTATTGCTTAGGGGGAATATCAAATGCTGGACCAGATCATGGCTGAAGGAGATCGAGACATACGGCCCGCAGAGGCGACCCTTCGCGCGGCTCATGACAGCCTGAAATACACGTCGCCCGGCATTCGCGCCCGTGAGGCCGCAGCGCAACTCGGCGTCAGTGAAGCTGAACTGGTCGCGGCGCGGGTTGGAGATGGCGTTATCCGCCTCACCCCCGATTTCGGCGAGGTGCTGAAGGCGATGCCGGAGGTGGGGCAGGTGATGGCCCTCACGCGCAACGATCACTGTGTGCATGAAAAGCACGGCGCTTTCGGCAACGTCTCGATTGGCCCCGGCCACGGCATGGTGCTCAACCACGACATTGACCTGCGCCTCTTCATGAGCCACTGGCGTTTCGGCTTCGCGGTGACGGAGGAGGTCGCATCGGGCGTTCGCTCATCGCTCCAGTTCTTCGACATCGACGGCGCGGCGGTGCACAAGATCTACGTAACGAACCACAGCGACCGCGCGGCCTATGACGATATCGTTGCGCGTTATGGCGACCCACAACAATCCGGCGAGATCTCGATCACGCCGCTGCCCGCCAAACGCGCCGAGCTTCCGGACAGCGAGATCGACATCGCCAATTTCCGCGCGCACTGGCAATCGCTTCAGGACACGCACGACTTTTTCGGTCTGCTGCAGGAATTTGGCGTCAGCCGCACCCAGGCGATGCGACTTGGCGGGCCCGAGTTCGTCACGCCTGTCGCGGCGGGCGCGCTGCGCCAGGTGATGGAGGCGGCGTCGACCCGCGATATTCCGATCATGTGCTTCGTTGGGAGCGCGGGCTGCATCCAGATTCACACTGGCCCAATCAAGGCGTTGAAGGTCATGGGACCGTGGTTCAACATACTCGACCCCGGTTTCAACCTGCATCTGCGCGAGGACGCAATCGCCGCCGCCTATGTCGTGCGCAAACCGACGCGGGATGGCGATGTGACATCGCTGGAGCTGTTCGACGCCTCCGGGCATTGCTTTGCTCAGTTCTTTGGCGAGCGTAAACCGGGCAAGGTTGAATTGCCCGCCTGGCGCGACGCCATCGCTGAACTGACGGTTGCAGCATGACGGGGATTTCACGGCGCGCGCTGCTCGCGGCTGGCGCGGGAATGCTGATGACACGGCCGCTTTTCGCGGTCGGCGCGGATGGCAAGCCGAAGCGCATCGTCACCATCGGCAGCGACGTCACGGAGATTGTTTACGCTCTCGGCGCTGGCGCCTCTGTCGTCGGCAGGGATAGCAGCAGTATCAGCCCGGCGGACGCGAAAGCATTGCCGGACCTGGGATATTTTCGCAGCGTCGGGGCCGAAGGCATTCTCTCGCTCAACCCCACGATGGTGATTGCCTCCGCCTCCGCCGGGCCGCCCGAGGCGTTGAACCATGTTGCGGCGACGGGAGTGCCAGTCGTCCGCATGCCGGACCGGTTCACCGCCGAGGTGCTGCTGGAAAAGCTGCGGATCGCCGCAGAGGCGCTTGGCGTCGTGGAATCCGGACAAGCGCTTTCGGCCCGTTTGCAACAGGCATTGCAGGCCGCGCAGGCCGAGGTTCAGGCCATGCCGGGCCAGCCGCGCGCCCTGTTTCTCCTC
>JBGSLP010000380.1:0-3865 GCA_041740655.1 Alphaproteobacteria bacterium | reverse complement strand
AACGACGGCGCCGCCAACGCGGATCGAGGAGGCCTCTGAAGCGCCGCCCGTATCACTGATGGTGATAATGAGCGCGCCCGCTCTATCCAGCGCGATCTTCAGGCGCACCTGCCCGCCGGGCGCAGTGAATTTTATGCTGTTCAGCAGCAAGTTCAGCAGTATCTGCTTGAGGCTGCGTTCCTGAATTTTGAGGCCCGGCAGTTTCTCCGATGCCGTCAACGAGGCGCTCAACGACGCCTGGTGGGCGAGCGGAGCGACGAGCCGGAGGCATTCGGCAGCGACATCGCTTGCGGACAGCGCGGTGGGTTCCAGCGGCCTGACGGCGGGTGGCCCGCTGCGCGCATAGCCTAGCAGATCATTCGCCAGATCGAGCGCGAACATGGCGCTGCGAGAAATGTCGGCGGCGTATTCGGTCATTTTCTCTGGCGACAACGAACCGGGCGTCGCGTTTTTCAGAATATCCGCAAAGCCGATAATGGCCGTCAGCGGGTTGCGTAGATCATGGCTGAGGCCAGCCAGATAGGCCAGATCGGCGGCTTTGGGGCGGAACTGCCGCGCTTTGGGCGACTTGGGAGCCGCTTCCGTCGCGCCCTTGCCGGGAGGCGATTTGGCGACCACAGCGCTTTTCTTAGCAATCGCCGGTTTGCCCGCCGCCTCTTTTTTCTCCGGCAGAGGAGCTTTCTTTGCGGCGGACTTTAACCTCGCCGGCGGCGATTTTGGCTGAATCGCCGTGCGCGGCGACGTGGCGGCGCCATTTTGCTTGGCTTTCGCGTCCGCGTTCTGCATGCGAACGATGACGCCCTTCTGGCCGTCGATCAACTCGAGCTTCTGCAACTGGCATGAGAAGGTTGTTTTGCCGCCCGCCGCAGAAAACGATAGAGAACCGCTCCATTGCCCGGCCCCGTTCTCCCGCCGCGCCACGTCCGTCAGACGCTTCAGCGCCGGCGACTTTTCGGGGAGTTGCAGGGACTGAAATGCGAGGCCAACGGGCGCTCCCCATAAGGATTTTGCCGCCGAGTTTGCCCACACGATAGAGCGGCTGTCGCTGTTCCACACCCACACCGGATCGGTTGAGAGCAGATAGGTTTCAAACGGAGTGTATTTTTCCATACGCGACGCCTGCGATGCACGCCCCTCAACGCGCATTGTCTCATTGTTCCCGAGATGTTCCCGCCGCATAGCTCGATCTACACATCCACCAACCGGAATTGCAAGCCATTACAGCGGCTTCGACCGCCTCATCCACCATTATGGATAATGCATGAAACTGTGCGAACACGTTTTACATTGCGTTGCGATAAAAATGTTGCAGCGCAATAAACGGGCGCCTATATGTTAGGCGTGCGCCATGCGGATACTGGTTCGAGTTTGGCGCCTATTGGGGTCACAACGCTTAAGGATCAAGGATATGATGAACAACACTCCAGATTTTGAAATTCCCGCCAACATTCGCGATGCCGCCAGCAAAGGCGTCGAGCAGGCGAAGGAGACCTATGACCGCATGAGCGACGCAGCGCGCCAGGCGCAGGACATGATGCTGAAATCGACTGAAGCCATGACCGTAGGCGTCAAGGAACTTCAGGAAAAAACCATTCAGTACACCGAGGCGAACATCGCCGCCGGTTTTGACGCCGCGACCCGTCTCGTAAACGCGAAAGACATCAAGGAAGTGCTCGAAATTCAGGGCCAGTACGCGCGCAAGCAGATGGAGACGTTCACCAGTCAGGCGCAGGAGATGTCGCGTCTCATCGCTCAGGCCGCCCAGAAAGCCCAGCCTAACGTCTAACGTTTACCCATCGCAAGGCGCCCGGCGACAGGCGTCTTGCCCATCTTGCCAAGTCGTGACGATCAACCTTGGAGATGCATCATGAACGCCCATGACGACACTTTCGCCCATGACGCGGCGCAGCAGACGCGCAACGCTGTCGAGCAATTCAACCGGCATGCCAATAACGCAGCGACAGCGCTGGAAAAAACCGTTGATGGCGCAGGTCGTGAAATCAAGGACTTCCAGCTTCAGGTTCTCGAAATCCTGGAGACGAACATCATGTCAGCGCTCGATCTGGCGAAAAAGCTGTCGGCGGCAAAGTCATTGCCGGATGTCATTCAGTTGCAGTCCGCCTATATGAAAGACCAGATGACGACCGCCACGTCTCACATGGACACGCTGCGTCAGGCGTGGCTGGATGCGGTGTCCGGCGTATTCGAGCCGATGAAGCGCAATGCGATGACGACTTTGCAGCGCGGGCGCATCTGCTAGCGATCGCCCGTTGCGCCCGTCGCGCAATCGTTATAAAACGACGCGACATGCCGCTGTAGCTCAGTTGGTTAGAGCGCTAGATTGTGGATCTAGAGGTCCCCTGTTCAAGCCAGGGCAGCGGTACCAACAACAATTTTCACTAGCGATAATCCATCATCAGATAGCCCGACTGGCGCCACAACGCTAGGCGCCAAAACTTTGGGTATGGCCTTTAGCATTAGAGTCTGTGATCTGGCCTATCAGGATATTTTATGTATTATGTATTCAAAGGGCACTTCTCTTTGAGTGAGTACGAGTATTATGACTAGAATCGACGCGCATGTCGGCGCGAAAATCAAGGCCCGCCGCGCAAGTTTGGAGATGTCTCCCCCCGCGCTGGCTAGGTCTCTCAGTATCACCGTTGCTGATCTTGGGCTGTATGAAAGAGGCGAACGTCGCGTATGCGTTTCGCTCCTGTTCGAGATCGCCAATGTCCTTGATGTCGAGATCGCTTATTTCTTTCACGATATGAGATACACCAGCGAACTGAGGTTCACGCCGTGTCATGATAGAGGCCTCTATCTTGTTCACTAGGCCCGGTGCGCTAATTGTGGCTCATGGCGACCTTTGCGCGTCAGCCACACGAAACGCGTGACCAGCATGCCAGCGTAGGCGAACAGCCCGAGCGTCAGGCCGATCCAGACGCCAACCGCGCCCAATCCCGCCGTAAACGCCAGCCAGTACGCAGCGGTGAAGCCGATCAGCCAGAAACTGACGATTGCAAATGCGAGCGGTACCTTGGTGTCGTTCAGGCCGCGCAATGCGCCCGCCGCGACAGTCTGAACGCCATCAGCGATGAAAAAGGTTGCGCCCGCCAGCAGCAGCGTCGCGGCAAGCGCCGCAGTTTCATCCGATGAAGCGCTGGCCTCGTTGAGGAACAGCCCGGGAATCACAAAACGGTTCAACGCGATGACGGCTGTCATTCCCGTCATGAAGATGATCGCCAGCGCGATTGCCGTAAACCCTGCACGCCGAATGCCTTCCGCATCGCCTCGCCCCAACGCCTGCCCGACGCGGACCGTTGCCGCCTGCCCGATTCCGAACGGGATCATGAACAGGATCGACGCGGTCTGCAACGCGATCTGATGCGCGGCGAGCGCGGTGATGCTGATATAGCCCATCAGCAGGGATGCGGCTGCGAATACGCCGTATTCGAGCAGGAAAATGCCTGAAATTGGAACGCCCACATGGAGCAGCTTGCGCATGAGTTGCCAGTCGAACCGCCAGAAGCGCCCCATGACATTGTATTTTTTGAATGGATGCAGTGCGTAGGCGGCCCAGATCGCGAAGCCGCACATCGCGAGGTTCACAATTGCGGTCGCGAGGCCAGCGCCGTAAATTCCGAACTCGGGCGCACCGAAAGCGCCGAAGATAAATGCATAAGCCAGCGCCGCGTTGATGGGAATCGCAGCGAGCATGATCCAAAGCCCCGGAGCCGGGCGGTTCACCGCGCCCATGAAGCTGCGCAGCGCGACGAAAGCCCAGCCGGGCGCCAGGCTCCACGATAGCCCCACCAGATACAGCCCGGCCTGCGCCGCCGCCTGCTCCGGCTGCCCGAGGGCAAGC
>JBGSLP010000379.1:0-6577 GCA_041740655.1 Alphaproteobacteria bacterium | reverse complement strand
TTTCGAACCGAATCAGCCTTCGCCGCGAGCCACCTTCTCCTCATACTCGGGAAGCGTCAGGATACCTTCCTTCTCCGCTTGCTGCCGTTCGGAGGGTGGGATTACATCCTGCACGATGTCCATACGCTTCCATGAAGCAAGCGGTGTCTCCTTCTCGGCGACCGGCACATACTTCGATTGGCCCACGCGTTGGTAGCGATGGACGTAGCGAGGGCAGTTGACCCAAACGCGGTCAATTTCGACGGTAACCACGTATTTGGCTTGCACCCAATTTGCGATGAGTGGGTTCTCGCGCTCGAAATTCGCACGGCCCTGAACACGGAAGCGGTGCGGCGTCTCAAAATCGATGAACAGCAATCCGACGTGCTGTTGACCGAGGATATTGCCCATTGAGTAGAACATGCCATTCCCATCGAAACCTGGGAACGCGAGGGTCTTCTCGTCGATAACCTTGACCAATCCGACTGGCCCGCCCTTGTATGAAACCGTAGGTCGGCCTTCCTTATCGACCGTCGCTAGAAAAAACATGTCGCGCGAAGCGATAAATGTCTGCTCCTCGGGAGCTAGAACGCGATGGGACCACTTGGTGTCCAACATATCGGCGAGATTGCGCGTCCCGAATTCTTCTTGGAGCGCGATATGTTCGTCGAAGTAGAGCTGTTCCATCCCGTTACCTTTCTTATTGACTGTATGCGATAACGCTACTGAGCAGCCTATCAGGCGCGGAGTACCGGTCACGCCAAATCTTACGGTATCATGGTCCCTAAGCAGGCGCGAGCCGCTTGCGACGGTCGAGTACGGTACTCCTATGGTTGCTGCGGAGTAACCATTTGTATTTTAGGCGTATTCCGGTCATTTCCAGATTAATTTTTCGGAAATAAAATGCTAGGCGTTTTTCACCGTGCCCCAAGTGGCGGAATGGGCGTTTCGCGCACGTGAGCGCGAACTGCTGACCTGGTTCTTCTGGCGCCTGTCGCATAATGAAGCCGCCGTATCGCCGGCTCATTTCGAGGAGTATGTCCGACAGATTTCCAAGCCGGGCGCGCTCCGGGCCGGGATCGAAAATTATGCGTCCGTCTGGCAGGACTCGGAGGATAACAAGGCGCTAGCTCAAGCTTCGCTGGATTGCCCCGTTCTAGCCATAGGCGGCAAGACAAGCGCCGGAGCGTGGATGCCAGAGTTGTTCAAGCTGGTCGCGCGCAATGTAACAGGCCCAGTAATCCCGGCCGCTGGTCACTGGCTCGCCGACGAAAACCCAAAAGCGCTGTCAGACGCCATGCTGAATTTCTTCACCGCGCCATAGCGCGCACCGCAAACATCGCCCAAGGTCCGAACCCTATCCTTGTGATAGCAGGCGACGGGCTAACTCGGGGTCGCTTACGCTGTGCTCCATATTGAGCAGCGCCGCATGCATGGCGCTGCCCGCCTCTGTCAGTCGATAGGACACATGCAGCGGCCTCGTGCCTGCATCGCGGCGATGCACCAGATCGCGCGCTTCCAGCGTCCGCAGCCGTTCCGTCAGCAGCCGCGCCGATATTTTCCCCGGCAACGCCCTGCGCAGATCGCCGAAGCGCAATTCGCCGCTCTCGCCAAGCACGAAAACAATGTGCGCCAGCCACTCCTTGGCGAGAAACTTCAAGGTGACATCTATGGGACACCCCTCGGGCAGGGCAGCGGCTTCCTCACTCATGGCGTCACGCTTTTCCTATGGTTACTGCGGAGTAACTACTTGTATTTTAGGCGTATTCCGGTCATTTCCAGATTAATTTTTCGGAAAGAAAATGCTAGTCGTTAATTGGATGTCGCATTTTTTTGCTAGTTGTCGCAGTCGGTCGAAATGGAGGTGTTCATGGCTTATACAGAAATGCTTTCCCCGCAAAATTCAGCTCTCATACTTATCGATTATCAACCCGCCATGTTTCAGGGCGTTCAGAGCCATGATCGGCTCGAAGTCGTCCATAATGTGCAGGTTCTGGCAAAAGCCGCCAAGCTGTTTAAGCTGCCAACCTTGATTTCCACCGTCGCCAAGGACAGCTTTTCCGGTCCGTTCATGCCGGAAGTGACCGACCTTTTCCCCGGCCACGAGATCGTCGACCGCACCTCGATCAACTCCTGGGTGGACCCTAATTTCCGCGCCCGCACCGAGGCTCTGGGCCGCAAGAAAATCATCCTCGCCGGCCTGTGGACCGAAGCCTGCGTCATGTTCCCAAGCCTCGACCTGCTGCGCGAAGGCTATGAGGTTTATGTCCCCACCGACGCTTGCGGCGACGTGAGCAAAGAGGCCCATGAGCGCGCCGTGCAGCGCCTCGTGCAGGCTGGCGCGGTGCCTGTCACCAGCCTGCAGGTCGTGTTCGAGCTTCAGCAGGATTGGGCGCGCGGCGAAACTTATGAAGGCGTGATGGACATCCTGCGCGCGCACACGCCATACGGCATTCAGGTCCGTTTCTCGAAATAGGCGCTCGGCGAGCACGCTTCCGAGGGCGGCAGCCACTAAATCCGAAAAGGCGGCCGACAGCCGCCTTTTTTGTTTTTCTTCAGTTTCGGAGTTCTCGATAATGACCGGGATCACGCGCCGCGACGCGGCGAAGGGTGCGGCGGCGCTTGGGCTAACTGCGCTGCTAGGGGCGAACGGATATGCGAAGGGAGGGGGCATGCAGGCCGATACCATTCTCATCAACGGCAAGTTTACGACCTTCGATCCGGCGACGCCTGCGCCCGAGGCGGTCGCCGTGCGCGGCGACAAGTTTCTGGCCGTTGGGAGCGAGAAGGATGTGCGCGCTGCGGCGGGGGCGGACGCGCACGTGATCGACCTCAAGGGCCGCCGGGCGATACCCGGGCTCAACGATACCCACACACACACGGTGCGCGAGGGGCTGCAATATGCGCTGGAGTTGCGCTGGGATGGCGTGCCGACGTTCAAGGAGGCCATGGAGCGGCTGCGCGTGATGGTGGCGAAGACGCCGCCCGGCCACTGGGTGCGCGTTGTCGGCGGGTTCTCGCCTGCGCAGTTTTCCGATCAACCCCGCATGCCCACGCTCGACGAGATCAACGCCATCGCGCCGAACACGCCGGTTTACATCCTGTTCGTCTACACCAGCGCGCTGGTGAACCGCGCGGCGCTGCGTGCGCTCGGCATCGACAAGAATACGCCGGACAACAAATGGCCCGCCGCAAAGCTGGAGCGCGACAGCGCTGGTAACCCGACCGGGCTGCTCATGGCGAACCCTGCGCCCGTGGTGCTCTACGCCACCCTGTTCGACGCGCCGCGCCTCAACTTCGACGACGCGCTGCTGTCCACCCGTCATTTCATGCGCGAGCAGAACCGGCTCGGCATCACCTCCACCCTCGACTGCGGCGGCGGCTTCCAGAACTGGCCGGACGATTACGAGGTCATCCGCGAGTTGAACAGGCGCGGGGAAATCACCGTGCGCATCGGCGCGTCGACATTCATCCAGCGGCCGGGCAAGGAGCTGGAGGATTTCACGCGTTGGACCAGCGAATTCAAGGCGGGCGAGGGCGACGAATGGTTCCGGCTGATCGGCGGCGGCGAGATGCTGGTGCTGTCGGCCTACGACTATGAGATTTTCTCCGGGCCTCGGGTGGCTCCGCCTGCAAAAGCCGAAGCGGAGTTGGAGGCGGTCCTCCGGCTGCTCGTTGAGAAGAAGTGGCCGTTCCGCTTCCACGCGACTTACGGCGAGACCATCACCAGCCATCTCGACGTGATCGAGAAGATCCACCGCGACATGCCGGTCAACGGCCTGCGCTGGATCGTGGATCACGGCGAGACCATGACCGAGCGCGACATCGAGCGCGTGGCTGCCATGGGCGGCGGCATCGCCATCCAGAACCGCATCGCGTTTCAGGAGAACGAGTTTCTCGACCGCTACGGCGCGAAGGCTGCCGAGGACGCGCCGCCGATCAAGAAGATGCTCGCGGCGGGCGTGCCTGTCGGCGCGGGCACGGATATGAGCCGCGTATCGAGCTACAGCCCGTGGCTGTGCCTTGAATGGCTGGTCACCGGCAAGGGCGTGGGCGGAAAGCAGCTTCTCGGGCCGGGCACGAAACTCGACCGTGAAACCGCGCTCAGGCTGTGGACGGATAATGCGTGGTTCTCGAATGAGGAAAATCTGAAGGGCCGCATCGCGCCGGGCCTGCTCGCCGACATCGCCGTACTGTCGGAGGATTTTTTCACCGTGCCGGATGGCGAAATTCGCAATCTGCAAAGCCTCCTGACGCTGGCGGGCGGCAAAGTCGTGTGGGGCGCCGAGGAGTACAAATCGCTGATGCCGGATCTGCCGCCGCTGCGGCCGGACTGGTCTCCCGTCAACCACTTCGGCGGCGTTTACCGGCCAAACGCTTAGGGAATTTCCTCGTGTGTGAGGTTCGCGCCGTAAATACCGCCGGTCGCGTTCCGAACTCCTGCCGATTGAGGTAAAAATGGCAAGCGCGGACGCCTTAAACACAGAGGCAAAACAGGCCGGGGCGTTCGCCCCCTTTCGTCACCGTGTTTTCGCGGTCTTGTGGGCGGCGACAGTATTCAGCAACATCGGCATGTGGATGCGCGACACCGCCTCCGCATGGCTAATGACCGACCTGTCGGCGTCACCCATAATGGTGGCGCTTATTCAGAGCGCGGCCATGCTTCCCGTGTTCCTGCTATCGCTCCCCGCTGGCGCGCTGGCGGATATTTACGACCGGCGCAAACTCATGATCGCGGTGCAGGCCGCGCTGGCGCTGCTGAGCATCACGCTTGGCGTCCTCACGTTCACGGGTATTATGACGGCGAATATCCTGCTTGCGCTGACACTCATCGCCGGAGTGGGCAATGCGCTCAATGGCCCCGTTTGGCAATCCATCGTGCCGGAACTGGTGCCGAAAGCTGACCTTAAATCCGCTGTTGCGCTGAACAGCCTCGGCATCAACATTTCCCGGGCGATCGGGCCTGCGGTCGCCGGAGTGCTCATCGCGGCGGGGGGCGTCGCGGCCGCGTATTTCGTTGACGTCCTGACCTATGTGGCCATCCTCGCGGCGTTGATATGGTGGCCGCGCTCACAAATTCCCGCCGCCTTGCCGGAGCGATTCGGCGGCGCCATGCGGACCGGCATCCGCTATGCGGCGCAAAGCACAGCCTTGCACCGCGTTTTACTGCGCGCCATGCTTTTCTTCATCCCCGCAAGCTGTGTATGGGCGCTTTTGCCGTTGGTGTCCCGGCAAGAAATAGGCGGGGGCGCGAGCGGTTATGGCATTTTGCTGGGCGCCGTCGGAGGGGGCGCAATCCTTGGCGCGCTGATCATGCCAGCTTTGCGCAAGCGCTTATCCGTGGAGGGGCTGGCGGCTGGCGCGACCGGCGTCATGGCTTTCGCCATGGGGGCGCTTGCTTTTGCTGGCGACGTCGCGACTGGCGCAGCGATCCTGACTTTCGTGGGCGTGGCTTGGATCACGTCTCTAACCACATTGAACGCGACGGCGCAGAGCGTGCTGCCTAACTGGGTGCGCGGGCGTGGCCTCGCCATTTACCTCACGGTGTTTTTCGGCGCAATGACAGCCGGTAGCGTTCTTTGGGGCTGGGTTGCGCAGACGACCTCGCTTAACACGGCGCTTCTGGCCGCAGGCGCTGCCGCGCTTATATTGGGCACGGTGGCGCGAGTATTGCCGCTGCCTCAAGGTGATGACGACCTGACGCCGTCGCACCATTGGCCAGAGGTGGTTCTGGGCGACCACGTCAATCCCGACCGCGGACCGGTTATGGTTACGGTCGAGTACAGGATCGCAAAAGCTGATCAGCCGGAGTTCCTTAAGGCCATACCTACGCTTTCACGCATCCGGCGCCGCGATGGGGCCTATGACTGGGGCGTGATGGCGGATGCCGATGACCCCGAGCGCGCCACCGAGTGGTTTCTCGTCGGCTCATGGTCGGAACATCTCCGGCAGCACGACCGGGTGTCAATCGCGGATAAGGCCGTCCAGGATGGGGTGCAAGCATACCATCGAGGTTCCGAACCGCCTGTCGTGCGCCATTTGCTGTCTCTGAAGCCGCATCAGGATGCGGTGCAACCGTGATATGATCGACCTATCCCGTGAAGGCTGTGCGTAGAGGGACGCCCGTTACTTCTCCACGAACGCCTTTTCGACGAGGTAATGCCCTGGCTTGCCGCTGCTGCCTTCCTCGAAACCGATGCCCTCCAGCGTCGCGCGCAACTCCGCGTTCATGTCCGGACTGCCGCACAGCATCACGCGGTCGGACGCGGCGTCGAATGGGGCAAGGCCGATGTCGGTAAACAGCCGCTTGGTGCCGATCAGGTCGGTGATGCGGCCGCGGTTCTCGAACGGCTCTCGAGTGACGGTCGGGTAATAGATCAGCTTCTCCCGCACCATGTCGCCGAGGAATTCATGGCTCGCCAGTTCGCTGGTGAGGAGGTCGCGATAGGCGAGGTCAGCCACCTGCCGGCAGCCATGCACCAGCACCACCTTCTCAAAACGCTCGTAGGTCTCCGGATCGCGGATGATGCTCATGAAGGGCGCAAGGCCGGTGCCGGTCGCGAGCAGATAGAGCGCCTTGCCGGGGAGCAGATTGTCG
>JBGSLP010000378.1:0-4332 GCA_041740655.1 Alphaproteobacteria bacterium | reverse complement strand
AGCTAGTTAGGTTGAATATCTCATGGATTTATCGACGATTTGGCCCTGGGTTGCCTTCAACGTTTTTGTCGTATCCCTGCTCGCGCTTGATCTTGGCGTGTTCCATAAGGAGCGGCGGGCGATTCCAGTCCGCGAAGCGTTATGGATGAGTCTGGGCTACGTCGCACTGGCGCTCACATTCTGCGTTGGCCTTTATTTCTTTTACGACCGTGCGCCGCAATTTGCAGAAAACGGCGTCGATGTGGTCGTGCCCGGCGGATCGAGCGCCGCCGCGCTGGAATTTCTGACCGGCTATTTCATCGAATATGCGCTCAGCATGGACAACATCATGGTGTTCGTCCTGATCCTCACGCATTTCCGCGTGCCGCCGGAGTATCAGCTTCGGGTGCTGGTGTGGGGCATTCTCGGCGCTCTCGTGCTTCGCGCATTGTTTATTTTCCTCGGCGCGGCGCTGATTGACGCCTTCCATGGCATCCTCATCGTCTTTGGTCTGTTCCTGATATTCACCGGAGTCAAAACGCTTTTTGTGGGAGAAAGCGCACACGATCTGGAAAACGACAAGATCGTTAAGTTCAGCCGAAAACTGATCCCGATGACGCCAAACTATGATGGTGACAAGTTCTTCACCGTGGAGAATGGCGTTCGGGTCGCAACACCACTTTTCCTCGTCCTTATCGTACTCAACCTGACGGACATACTGTTCGCCGTAGACTCGATCCCGGCCATTTTTGCGATCACTCAGGACACGTTCATCGTCTACACATCCAACGTTTTCGCAATTCTCGGACTGCGGGCGCTTTATTTCGCATTGGCGGGCGCGCTGGATAAATTCCACTACCTCCGGCATGGCATTTCACTCGTGCTTGTCACGATTGGCGTCAAGATGATCGTCAACTACTTCTATCCGAAGTTCATACCGACCGAGGTGGCGCTCGGCGTGACGGCCGTGCTTATCTTCGGGTCGATCATCCTGTCGCTGCTTCGTCCTCAGGCTCAGGAGGCAACGCAGCTCCCTGACGCGGGCGATATCGACATCGCGCGCAAGGCGAAACCCGGCCAGCCCGGCTAATACGCGACAGTTGGAAGGTCTGATACGATGACGCCCGAACAGGCCTTCCAGCTATCCTCCGCCGTTCCGCTCGTTGGCTGGGCGGCGCTGGTCTTCTTCCCCGGCAGCCGGTTCGCGCTGGAGTGGGTGGCGCGGCTGATCGTGCCCGGCGTGCTCGCGCTCGGTTACGCAGCGATCATCGGGCGCTCGTTTGTCGAAGGTCCCGGCCTCGATTTCAGCGCGTTCATGACGCTCGACGGCATTCGCGCGCTGGGCTCAGACCCGTGGCTGGCCCTCGCCGGGTGGCTGCATTATCTCGCATTCGATCTGCTGGTCGGATGCTGGGAGGTTCGCACCGCGCGCGATGAAGGCATCCCCCACGCCGCCGTCATTCCGTGTCTGCTGCTGACCTTCATGCTCGGGCCGGTTGGATTTCTCGCATTTATCGCGGTGCGAACGGTATTCGGAAGGCGGGCGTCGCCAGCTAGCTGATCCACCTAAGAAGGTTTGTCCGGCGATCATCTCGCCGGACGCGCCAATGATAGCTTAGTTCATGCGCGTCCACGTGCGCGACGAACAGACGAGCCCACCCAGAGCGCACCCCTGAAGCTCAAGCTGGTTTTTGCCCGTGACAGTCAATGAACCGGCGTAGCGCTTGCCGTCCTCGCGGTTGTAGATGCTGCCTTTCCAGGCGTTGTCGCCGCTTTTCTTCGCGCCGCTCATGATGACGAGCCCGGCGATAGGACGTTTTTTTAGCGCAGGGTTAGGATTGTTGACGTCCTTTGCGCCTGCGTCTTTGGTTCTGACAATCTGCGCGCATAAACCGCCGCCGCAGGAGTAAACCTTCACGACGGAGCCTTTCTGGCTATCCTTCCACGTGCCGAACGCATCTTCCGCGCCAGCAAACGCTGCCGAGTTCAGTCCGGCGGTCAATGCAATGCCTAGTAACGGCGTCAATGTTTTCAGAATTATTTTCATAAGCGCACTCTCCCATAGCTTTTTATCCGCCAATCTCGATTCCGCGGTTGGCGTTAAGAAATGTTAACAAAATATAAGCCCGGCGTAAAGAATACCTAATGCGGCGCATTTTTTGTTTGTGATGATGGTGGCGGAACCACAGGTGCGTTGCTGCGTTGCCATGCGGCAAAACAACACGCAAAAGTATAAGTAACGATGACAAATTTTTACAGTGCAGCAATCCCGAAATCGCTTATCTTGCAGGAATTGCTGCATAGGACCTCACAGATGTCGATTTGGGGAAAACTAACGGGTGTCGCCGCCGGTCTGGCGGTGGGTGGACCAATCGGCGCGCTGATCGGAGGTCTTGCGGGGCACTTCGTCATCGACCAGGACTCGCCCCAGACGGCTGAGGAAAACAGGCAGGTCGCCTTTACGGTCGGCGTCATCGCCCTCGGCGCCAAGATGGCGAAAGCGGATGGCGTCGTCACCAAAAACGAGGTGCGTGCGTTTAAACAGGTTTTTCAGGTGCCCGATGGCGAAGCGGAAAACGTCGCCAGGGTATTCGATCTGGCCAAACAGGATGTGCTTGGCTTTGAATCCTACGCCAAGCAGCTCAACGGCCTGTTTCATGACAACCGCGAACTGCTCAAGGACGTGATCGATGGCCTGTTCCACATAGCAAAGGCGGACGACGTCGTTCATCCCGTCGAAGACAATTATCTCGCGACAGTCGCCAAGCATTTCGGCTTCACCACTGCGGAATATCGTTCGATCCGTGCACGTCACGTGCAGGCCAGCGAACGCGACCCGTATGAAGTTCTCCACGTGCCATTCGACATCTCGAACGAAGCTCTCAAAACGCACTACCACAAGCTGCTTGCCGAGAGCCACCCGGACAAGCTCATGGCGCGAGGTGTGCCGAAGGAATTCGTCGAGATGGCCACGCGGAAGGTCGCGGTAATCAACGCCGCATATGATGACATCCGCAAGGAGCGGGGAATTTGAGGTTGGCGCCTTGACCCCGGATACGCCGCTCGCCAATCGCATTGCGCCGTCGCCAAATTTCGAGCCGCGGCTGAACGACATGCGCCCGGACATGCTCCTACTGCACTACACCGGCATGACATGCGCGGAAAAAGCCATCGCTTGGCTCGCGGCGCCGGAGTCGCGGGTTTCTTGTCACTACGTGATCGACGAGGCCGGCGCGGTTACGCAGATGGTGCAGGAGAAAATGCGCGCATGGCACGCTGGCGTCGCCAACTGGGCGCATGATTTCGATATCAACTCCCACTCCATCGGCATCGAAATTCACAACGCTGGGCACGACCACGGCTATCCGGATTTCCCCGAAGCCCAGATGGCGGTCGTCGAAGCGCTTTCGCTCGATATTCTGGCGCGCCATCAAATAAACCCGTCGCGGGTTCTCGGCCATTCCGATGTGGCGCCGCGCCGAAAACGCGATCCGGGCGAAAAATTCGATTGGGCGAGGCTGGCGCGCGCGGGGGTCGGACATTGGGTTG
This sequence comes from Alphaproteobacteria bacterium, assembly GCA_041740655.1. GTDB lineage: Bacteria > Pseudomonadota > Alphaproteobacteria > Rhizobiales > Rhodomicrobiaceae > JAWXCE01. The sequence continues at coordinate 804 of JBGSLP010000378.1, read as the reverse complement.
AGCCAACGCCCTATGCCGGAGATGTCGGGCTTGTCTGCGGCGATTCCGGTAACGCGGTCATGCGACTGCAGCGGCAGTTGCGCGCCTATGGCTATTGGATCGAGTCGCACGGCCTTTACGACGATCACACGGAAATCGTCGTCACAGCGTTCCAGCGGCATTTCAGGCAGGAACTCGTGAACGGCTGCGCCGATTTCTCGACAATCGACACGCTCGATCGCCTTATTGCGTCAAGAACCCGCGTTTGCTGACCCTCGGTCCGGCGATGGGCCGCTCGAACGCAAGACTGAGCACCTTGCGCATGACCGTCGGCAACGCCTCGTCCTCGACATCCTCGCGCTTGACCCACCGGCATTGCTCTGGCAGCGCGGCAAGGCGAAGCTGCGTATCGCGGGGCACGTGCGCGCGGTAAACGTCGAGTTCAAGCTGAAAATGCGTGAAAGTGTGGCTGACGACGCCGGGCATTCGCAGCCATACCCCCTCGACGGGAGCGAAGCTTGAGGCTTCCTCTGGCGTCGGCCCCGTCTCGCCCCATGGCGTCGAGGGTGTCTCCATCATGCCCGCAAGCAGACCTTTATCGGGGCGGCGACGCAAAAGCACATAGCCGTCCTCGGTGACAGCGACAAAGCTGGCCCCGCGACGGACAGGACGCGCGGATTTGGGGCCGCGTCTGGGCAACTCGTTCTGAATGCGCATCTTTTGCGCCGCGCAGAATTCCTCGACCGGGCATACGAGGCAGGACGGCGAACGCGGCGAGCATAAAGTTGCGCCGAGATCCATCATGGCCTGCGCGTAATCGCCAGC
>JBGSLP010000377.1:0-2118 GCA_041740655.1 Alphaproteobacteria bacterium | reverse complement strand
GCGATGGTGACGTGATCCGCGCGCGCCTTGGCGACGCCCGCCGCGACCGTGCCGACGCCCAGTTCCGCGCCGAGCTTCACGCTCACCTGCGCATCAGGGTTGACGTTTTTCAGGTCGAAAATGAGCTGCGCCAGATCCTCGATCGAATAAATGTCATGGTGCGGCGGCGGCGAAATGAGGCCGACGCCCGGCGTCGAGTGCCGCACCTTGGCAATGGTTGCGTCCACCTTGTAACCCGGCAACTGCCCGCCCTCGCCCGGTTTGGCGCCCTGCACCACCTTGATCTGCATCATGTCCGAGTTGACGAGATATTCGGCGGTGACGCCAAACCGCCCGGACGCCACCTGCTTGATGGCGGAGCGCATGGAGTCGCCGTTTTCCATCCGCGTATAACGGTCGGCTTCCTCACCGCCCTCGCCCGTGTTGGACTTGCCGCCGATGCGATTCATGGCGATCGCCAGCGTCACATGCGCCTCGCGGCTAATTGAGCCGTAGGACATGGCGCCGGTCGCAAAGCGTTTGACGATCTCGCTAGCTGGCTCGACTTCATCCAGCGGCACGGGGGCGCGGCCATTATCCTGAGCGGAGCGGATGCGGAAGAGCCCGCGCAAGGTCATCAACTGCTCGTTCTGATCGTTCACTTGACGAGCATAGTTCAGATATTTGTCAGGCAGATTGCCTCGCGCGGCATGCTGCAGGTCGGCGATGACGTCCGGGCGCCAGGCGTGAGCCTCGCCGCGCATGCGGAAAGCGTACTCGCCGCCAACTTCGAGCGAGTTTTTCAGCACCGGCGCATCGGAGAACGCAAGGCGATGACGCTCGGCGGTCTCGACCGCGATTTCGTGCGCGCCAACGCCCTCGATCTGCGATTTCGTGCCGGTGAAATATTTTTCGAGGAAATCGCCGCGTAATCCTACAGCGTCGAAAATCTGCGCGCCGCAATAGGATTGATAGGTCGAGATGCCCATCTTGGACATGACCTTCAGAATGCCCTTGTCGATGGACTTGATATAGCGCTTTACCGCTTCCTCAAGCTCCAGCGGCTCGTCCAATTCGGGCAACATCGCCTCGATTGTCTCGAAGGCGAGATACGGGTTGATCGCCTCCGCGCCATAACCTGCGAGCGTGCAGAACTGATGCACCTCATGCGCTTCGCCGGTCTCGACGACGAGGCCGACAGACGTGCGCAGACCTTTGCGGATCAGGTGATGATGCACGGCGGAAGTCGCCAGCAGCGATGGAATCGGGATGCGATCCAGCCCCGCCGCGCGGTCGGACAGGATGATGATCGTGTAGCCGTCGCGCACGGCTTTCTCGGCGGCCTCGCAAACCGCATCGACAGCGGGCTCCATGCCCGGCGCGCCCTGATCCGCCGACCAGGTCATGTCGAGCACTTTGGTGGTGAAAGGGTTATCTTTCACGTCGCCAATCTGGCGCAACCGTTCCAGCTTTTCGTTGGTGAGGATGGGCTGATGCACCTCAAGCCGCTTCAGCTTCGACGTGCCCGCCAGATCGAGCAGGTTCGGGCGCGGGCCGATGAACGACACGAGGCTCATGACCAGTTCCTCGCGGATCGGGTCAATGGGCGGGTTCGTCACCTGCGCGAAGTTCTGCTTGAAATAGGTGTGCAGCAGCTTGAGCTTGTTCGACAGCGCCGAAACCGGCGTATCGGTGCCCATGGAGCCGACGGCTTCCTGACCGGTCAGCACCATCGGCGCCATGAGGAATTTCCAGCTTTCCTGCGTGTAGCCAAATGCCTGCTGGCGGTCGAGCAGCGCGATGTTGGTTTTTGGCGGCGTGATCTTGGCGGGCGGCAAGTCGGCCACCTGAATTTGCCCGGCGTCCAGCCACTGCTGATAGGGGTGCGCCTGTGCAAGCTGCGCTTTGACTTCCTCATCGGTGATGATGCGGCCCTGCTCCAGGTCGATCAGCAGCATCTTGCCGGGCTGAAGGCGCCATTTATGCGTGATTTTGCTTTCGGGGATCGGCAGCACGCCAACCTCGGACGACAAAATCACCTCATCGTCCGTCGTCACGATATAGCGTGCGGGGCGCAGGCCGTTACGGTCGAGCGTTGCGCCGATCTGCCGGCCATCCGTGAATGCGACGCCGGCGGGG
>JBGSLP010000376.1:0-3425 GCA_041740655.1 Alphaproteobacteria bacterium | reverse complement strand
AGCAGCACGCGCTTGCCCGCGAGATCGGGAACGGCGTCCGGCGCGAACGGAACCATGGGCCGGAGCAGAACCGCGCCTGCCACCGTATCCGGTCGCATCAGCATTAGCGCGCTCGCGATGTTCGCCCCGTTCGAATAGCCGAGGGCGATCATCTTGTGCAGGTCGATCCCGTATCGCGCTGCGGCCCGCCCGAGGAAGTCCGCAAGCTCGGTGGCGCGGAATTTGAGGTCCGCCTCATCGAAAACGCCTTCCGCCAACCTGCGGAAAAAGCGCGGCATGCCGTTTTCGAGCACCTTGCCGCGCGGGCTGAGCAACGCCCAGCCCGGCGCGACGGTGCGGCCGAGATCGATAAGGTCGTGTTCGTTGCCGCCCGTTCCGTGCAAGAGCAGCAGGGTCCGACGTTCGCCCTGCGCCCCCGGCTCGAACCGATGGATGAAATCCTGATCGACGGTCATGTCTACTCCGTCAGCGATGGCAGATTTTTCTCGATGGCATCGCGCTGCGCCTCATATCGTGGAGGCAGTTTCAATGTCTGGCCTAAGCTCTCCAGCGGCTCGTCGATCGTGAACCCGGGCGGATCGGTGGCGATTTCAAACAGCACGCCGCCGGGCTCGCGGAAATAGATCGAGTGGAAATATTGCCGGTCGAGCATGGGCGTCACGTCGAAACCCTGCGCGATCAGCTCTTTCCGCATCTCCGCCTGGTGCGCATCGTCAGCCGCCCGAAAGGCGACGTGATGATTGACCCCGGCGCCCATCGACCCATTCCAGAAATCGGGGGTGCGGCGTACGTCGACGATGCGCCCGACGCCGTCGCCGCCCGTGCGGAAACGGAACCGATTATCCTCGGACCCGTCCGCTTTGAAGCCGAACGGGCCTGTCAGAAGCTTCGCGGTCGCCTCGTGATCCTGCTCCCACAGCGTGACCGAATGGAAGCCGCGAATGGCCTCGCCCGCGCCGATGCCTTCCGTAACCCACGGATCGCCAGCATTTTCGATGCCGTCTGTCGCGACGAGTTCAAGCTTCAGCCCGTCCGGATCGTCGAACGAAATCAGCTTTTCGCCAAAGCGCTCCTCCGGCCCGGTATAGGCGACGCCCTTTTGGTGCAGGCGGTCGATCCAGAACGAAAACGCCGCGCGCGGGATCGCGAAGCTGACCTCGACAGCCTGGCCTGCGCCGTGGCGGCCGGCACGCGCGTGCGGATGCGGGAAGAATGTCAGCACGCTGCCCGGCGAGCCGGAGCCGTCGGCGTAATAGAGGTGATAGGAGCCGGGATCGTCAAAATTGACGGTTTTCTTGATGAAACGCAGGCCCAGAACCTTGATGTAGAACTCGACATTACGCTTCGGATCGCCAGCGATGGCGGTGATGTGATGAATGCCAGTGCTCATGATGTCCTCTAATTCCAGCGATGGCGCGCAGTTAAGCGAGCTATGCTGAATGGCTGAATTGCAGCTATTAATTATATGGAACGCCATTTCATTCTCTGCAGAATTATGCCGGCGTTGTGAGAATTAAAGATGCGTGGAGCGCATAACTCGCTTGCCGGATCGCGCTGACGGAGCCCATTGAAATTCGCTGGCAAGCGCCTCGCAATCGAGCACGTTAGAATTCGCCGCCCGTGCGGAAGTCAGGACCGGAGCCGCCGCTGGAGCGACCGCCTGAGCTTGAACTGCGGTAGCCATCCCCGGAGCGTCCGCGCCAGCGCTGGCCGCTCTGGGTGCGCGCCCAGTATTCGGCGGCCGTGATCAGCCCTTGCAGAAATTGGGCGAGCAGCGCCTCGCCGCCGGAACCGGGCTGGAAAACCGACCCCGGTTCGTCGTAGCGCGCGCGCCTGAAACCCGCCGCGATGCGAAGCAATTCCTGTTTGCGCGCATAGGCGGCCTCCAGCGCCTCGGTCTTGGTTTTCGCCAGCTCTTCCAGCGAGGTGATGGCGCCCGCCAGATCCCCGATCATGGCGACGATCTTGTCATCGCCCGGGTCGCTGGTCTCGCGCGCATCGGCGAGCAGGGCGCTCAGACTCTGGCCTTCCAGAAAGTTTGTCGTGTTTTCAATCGCTTCCTGAAAAGATGCGTCCAGGCCTTCTGCGTAACGCTTCAGCTGATTGTCCGTCTCGATCACTTCCGCGTTGAGCGCCTCAAGGCTGGCGTTTGCGGCATCACGCTGCTTGCGTAATTGTTGCAACTTATCATGGAGTTCTGCGCCGACAATTTCACGAATTTTGGCCGACTCGATCTTGTCCAGCGCGTCACGCTCGACCTGCAGCGACTTCTTCAGGCGGGCGACGTGCTGGTCGAGGCGCCCCGGGATGTCCGTCAGCATGGTGAAATTGGCGCGCGCATCGACGTATCCAACAAGGCGTGCGACCCAGTCGTCGAGCCAGCGGACAATGCCCGTCGCCTGATATTCAGACGTGCCGTATTTGCGATTCCAAAGATACATGAACAGCGGATCGCCTCGATAGGGCGCGCCTTTTTCCTCCAGTTCGTCGTGCGATTTCTCCGCTTTGGCGGACGCTTTTTCCACGACGCCGAGCAGTTCGTCGAGGCGCTTGCTGTGCCCGCTGTAGGTCGGCTCCTGAGAGAGTTCGGCGCGCGCGCGACCTGCCGCCGCATCGAGTTTTTTCTGAAGCTGGTCGATCTGCTTGTCGAGGCCGCCTTGGTCGGCGATCAACTGCTCGCGCTGCGTTGTCGCCTGAGCGGCGCGGCGCTTGAGCGTCGTCACGGTTTTCTGGCGGGCCTGCAAGACGCCGCGAACCTGAAGGTTCAACTGGTCCGCCTCGTCGATCACGCCATCGACAACGGCGAGTTGCGCGCGAAACGCGGCGAGTTCCCGGAAAGCCTCCAGCTTCTGCGCGACGAGTTTTGCCTTGTCCTGATTGGCTTTTTCAAGTTCGGCATTCAGGCGCGTTGCCGTCTCGCTTACATCGCCGAGCGCCTTTTCGATCGAGGCGAGCGTTTGCCGCCCGGTTTGCATAGCGGTCACCATTGGGTCAGCGCGCCTCCCTGCACGTCGACCGTCCAGCGCGGATCCAGTTCGCCTGCGCTTTTCACGCCGATCACTGCGTTCTGGATAATCCCATCATTGCGCTTGTCGGCCTGCACGGCGTCGAACACCGCCTTGGAAACGCGCGCCGCCCATTTTTTCACCCGCTCGCGCTGGCCGGTTTCCTCGTTCGCAATCGAGCGTTCAATAACGGAGCCGCGTTCATCCACGGCCTCGACAATGAGATAATAATTGCGCGCGTCCGGGTTCACTTTCGGGATGCGCCACAGCCCGCTCGACTCGCCGGGGCGCGATATGATCCTGATCTCGTAGGCGAGCCGCATTTCCTGCTGCAGGATGCGAAGCGCCTGCGCCGCGTTGCGTGCAGCCTCGGCCTCACCCGCCGCAACCGAGGCCAGTCCGGCGTCGCGCACCTTCTTC
>JBGSLP010000375.1:0-2063 GCA_041740655.1 Alphaproteobacteria bacterium | reverse complement strand
GACCATCGTCGTCATCCGGAGTTGCGACCGCGACCTCTATAAGGCGGCGGCGGGGACCGCACATCCGAAGCGGCGCGAGGCTGTCGAGGGCGGACTGACGCGCCAGCAATCCGTGCTGAACGGCCTGCGAGCGCTCTCGGTCGATGCGCCCGATCTCGTGCTCATTCATGATGCAGCGCGGCCATTTACCAGTCACGCGATCATTGACAGGGTTCTACTTGCGCTGGAAAGCGCTTCGGGCGCCATTGCGGCGACGCCTGTCGTCGACACCCTCAAGCGCGCTGCGGCGGGGGCAATCGAGGAGACTGTCGATCGCGCGGGGCTTTGGGGGGCGCAGACGCCACAAGGCTTCCGGTTCGAGGATATATTTGAGGCCCATAAGGCCGCCGCGGTCGCTGGTGAGACACAGTTCAGCGACGACGCTTCCATTGCTGAATGGCGAGGCTTGCGCGTTGCGCTCGTCGACGGTTCGGCGGATAACTGGAAAATCACAACGCCGGAGGATCTGGCTCGCGCGGACAGGCTTTTCATGAATGACGTTTGGGAAACGCGGGTTGGAACGGGTTTTGACGTGCACTCGTTCGAGCCGGGCGATTTTGTCACCCTGTGCGGCGTACGCGTGGAGCACACTTCTAAGCTTAACGGGCATTCGGATTCCGACGCGCCCCTGCATGCGCTCACCGACGCGCTGCTGGGCACGATAGGCGCGGGCGACATCGGCGATCATTTTCCGCCATCCGACATGCAGTGGAAAAACGCCGACAGCGCGATTTTCCTCGCTCACGCCCGCGATCTGATCGCAGCGCGCGGCGGGCGCATCGTGAATGTCGATCTTACCATTCTGGCAGAGCGCCCGAAGATTGCTCCGCATCGCGAGGCCATGCGCGCCCGCGTCGCGCAAATTCTGGGGATCGACATGGATCGCGTCGGGCTGAAGGCGACCACGATGGAGACGCTTGGCTTTATAGGGCGCAGCGAGGGGTTGGCCGCCATGGCCTCGGCATCCGTTGCGCTGCCTTTGCGGAGTGAGACATGAAACCCGAACTTGTTGGGCTTGCCGCCGATGTGCTCGCCGCCTGCCGGACGCACGGCTTGAAGCTTGCGACGGCTGAGTCCTGCACTGGCGGCCTTATCGCGGCGTATCTGACAGAGGTCGCCGGATCGTCGGATGTTTTTGATCGCGGCCTGGTCACCTACTCCAATCAGGCCAAGATCGACATGCTTGGGGTGGGGCAGGCGCTGCTTGAAACGCATGGCGCGGTGTCCGTTGAAACAGCGCGGGCTATGGCTCTTGGCGCTTGGGAGCGAACCGGCGGTGGCGCGGCGGTGGCTGTGACGGGGGTAGCGGGGCCTAGTGGCGGCTCGGCGGAAAAACCCGTGGGCCTCGTGTATATTGGCGTCGCGGTGGGTCCGCAGATCATGCCGGCGCTGGGACCTGGGCTTTCGGTGCTCCGCTACGAGTTCGGCGACATCGGTCGCAGCGCGGTGCGCGAGGAAACAGTGAAGGCCGCGCTCACGCTTCTTTTGGCGGTAATTGCAGGCCGGGCGACGCTGGAGGACTAACGGTTCCGCGCCCATAAATCGCATCCGCCCGCGCCTCGAACGCAGCAGAGAATTTGCGGAAGGCCTGATCGAACACTGCGCCGGCGAGAAGCTGGAAGGCGTAGTTGCGGAACTCGTAATCGATGGCGAAACGCACGTCGCATGCCCCCGGCCCGGCGCCAGAAAAGCTCCAGCGATTCTCCAGCTTGCGGAATGGCCCGTCGAGATAATTGGCGACGATTGTCCCCGCGTCAGGCCTCAGCACGACGCGGCTCGTGAAGCTTTCGCGCACGACCTTGTAAGCCACTGTCATCCGCGCGATGACCACGTCATGCTCGCCCTCCCGGCGACGCTCAGTGATGCGCAGCGCCTCGCACAGGGGCATGAACTCCGGATAGCGCTCCACATCCGCAACCAGCGCAAACATGTCTTCGGCTGAATGGCGCACCCGGCGCGTGGTGGAAAAGGATGGCATCAGGTAACAATCAATGTTTGTGAAGTGCGAGGACCGCAAACTCTAA
>JBGSLP010000374.1:0-13153 GCA_041740655.1 Alphaproteobacteria bacterium | reverse complement strand
GCCTGTTCGCCGTCCAGCACTACATCGCGCATGGACGCTTCGAAATGGCCCAGGCCGCGTAAAACGCGGGCACATCTGTCAGTGCTGGGCGCGGCAGGCAGCCGCGTCCCCACCACGCCGCCCCGGGAACATACACCCGCGCGCTGCCGGAATACGATAGCAGACGCTGCTTGGCGCGGTGATAGACCGACCGCGCTCGACGCAGCGCCTATAGCCGATTGCCGCGAATTGCCAGTTTCTCAGATAGTGCAGCGGTGATGGGCTTACCCACCGGAAACGTAACTCCGATCTTAATTGCCTTGAGTTTCAAATAAGCGATTTCGTCCGCATGGGCAGCAATTGCGTCCGGGTCAACATACAGACCACATTGTTTACTAGAGGCGGCATAGCCCGCGATGATCTTTTCTTCGATCTGAAATCCGGGCATATCGTACTTTATCACTTCGTCGGCTTCGGGTAATGCCTGCGATAGCTGTGCGTAGTTGACTAACATCGCGCGGAATTGCTCCGGTGCGGAGGCTATCTGGGTGTCATGGTTATCGTTCTTCGTCATGCTGACATTATGCAATTTAGCGTTTTCAAGGGCAACAAGGGGGGCGAAAACTCAGGGACTGGCGGCGTATCTACACCCGCCACAATGATGCGCGCATACCTTTTTCTCCCCTCGCTATCGCCGCCGTCATTTTCTGGATCGGCGACAAGTCCTGAACCAGCCTATCTTACATAGGGGTTTCGTCCGTCCATCTCTTGGTGAGTCAGAAGCGAGCGTTGTAGCGACGGCACCTTTTCAGCGCGTTAGCCCGCGTAAGTCGTTGTTAATCATTGGATGACTCATTCCCACCCCCCATCGCAGCATGTGCGCCTGCGGCGAACAATACGAGCCTAACTCTTGCGCAACGCGAGTGTATCTGCTTAGGCCCGCGTAGGCGGGCAATAGGAACAGCATATATCATTCCGTTGTCAAATCTGGCTTAACCCTGTAAATCCAACTTCGCCAGCGAAACGGCCAGTTCCGGCGCGAAGATGGGTGTTAGAGCGTGATCGGCGGGCAGATCAATCGCGGACCGATAGCCAGTCAGTGACGGCTCGTGGTGAATGCGCGTCTCCAGCCACACGGCATGGATCACCCACAGTTCTTTTACGCCGAAGCTGGCGTAAAGCGCGGCTTTGCGGCCCATGTCATAGGCATAACTGCTGTCCGCCACCTCCACCACGAGATGCGCCGTCTCGGCGTTCAGCCCCTTGAGGCCGAGACCCGCATCGTAAAACACGAAATCGGGTTCGAGATAGGTGTCGGGCGTCAGACGAAAAGTGGTTTCAGTCGTGAACAGATAGTCGCGAGGTAGGTGCCGCGCCCAGTAAAGATTCAGCGCTGTCTTTAAAACCTCATGCTGATTGCCTTTAGGCGACATGGGCACGATCTCTCCGCCGATGAGTTCAATGCGGTCTTCCTCGGCGAAAATGCCCGCTCGCGTCATCGCCTCAAGGTCTGCGACGGTGAAGCGGTGGCGCAGCAGACCCTCGGCCGCCTGCGTCGTGCGCGGCAATCCGGTCACATTCCGTGTCTGGGCCAATTCGTGTTCCAACCGTGTATTCATGACTTTAATATAGCAGCTTGCGCGGAATTACGAAACGTTACGCGTCTGCAATTCGGAAACCCAGCCGGGTATCGTCTAGCGCTGTCCGTTCTTCGTTGTCACACGGCCGCGCCATGAACTGCCGTCCTGCTCCAATATCAACAGAGGAATATCGCGCTCCTACTTGCTCCAACCAGTCTTAGCGGCGGTAGTTTCTACTCGCAATACCCTGGCAGCGAGCCTGAAAATCCGGATGGAATTTGCCGATATCGTGCAGCGCGATCAGCTAGACAATGAATCCGTGCGCAATCTCGGGCTCGACTTTCAGCAGCTTGGCAAGAAACATCCGCCGGCGGGGAAATTGGTACAACAGGGCGTCGGCAGCCGCTGCCACATCGAGAGAGTGATAGACAAAAGCTCGGTCTCGGCCTTCGGCTTGGCCGCCTAACGCAGGCGATCAACACTGAAATGCGTAACTCGAGGCGCCTCGAGATCGGTAAATCCTCGAACTGATCATTGCCCGCGATTGCACGCCTTTGCGGAGTGTGTGAAAGACGGCCCGACGGTAGGTTTGTTCGTTGCACGGCAACGGAGACCTCAAGCAATGATCCTCGACGAGACCTTCACGGCAAAGCTTGGCAAAATATACCACCGAACAAGCGGCGGTTCGAAACGCTTTGTAACCCGGGTTTGGGCGGAGGCTGGCCGCAGCGGGAAGCTGGGACGCCGCACGGGCCTACCTAAATCTTGGAACTTTGGTCTGGGACGAGGGGCAAGCGCACTGGTTCACTCTGGTCGCTTGCCCAAAGGCGCCAGGCGGGTCGTGGTGAAAGCCCGCATTGCTCGTCATCGCGGCCCAGGTTTGAAGGCGGCCAAAGTTCATCTACGCTATCTTCAGCGGGACGGGGTGACCCGCAAAGGCGAGGCCGGTCTTCTGTATGACAAAACATCCGACGCCACAGACGGCAAACGCTTCATGGCTCGGTCGGAAGGTGAACGCCACCAGTTCCGGCTCATCATCGCGCCGGAGGACGGCGACAAGTTGCCGACCCTGAAGCCAATGATCCGCGATCTCATGGCGCAGATGGAGAGGGAGTTAGGCGTCAGGCTCGACTGGGTGGCTGTAGATCATTTCAACACCGGGCATCCGCATGCCCATGTCATCATTCGCGGTAAGACAGATCGCGGCAAAGACCTCGTCATCTCACCGGCCTATATCAGCCACGCGATCCGGTTGAACGCGCAGAAGCTGGTGACCCTCGAACTAGGGCCGGAGACAAGGCTTGAACGGTTAAACAGCCTGCGACGCCAAACGATGCGCCATGATTATACGGCGCTTGACGCTCGCATCCTCAAGACCGCGGAGCGCGGCATATGGACGGCGCCTTCAGGAGCGCCGGTCGAGATACGCTCCCATCTGATCTCCAGGCTCAAAACGCTTTCGACTTTGGGACTCGCCGAAGAAATGCGCCCTGGCGTCTTCGCCATTCGCCCCGCGATGGCTGAGAAACTTCGCGATCTGGGTCGTCGGCAGGAAGCCTATGAGCGCGTTGGGCGCGCATTGTCTCAGAATGGCTTGAGCAGTCCGTCCCAAACAATCACATTGTTTAATTCGAGCAAAGCCGGCGAGAGCATTCGGGGAAAACTCATCGCCACGGGCCTCGCCGACGATCTCTCCGATCGGCATTACGCGGTCATCGAAAGTGGGAAAGGACGAGTGCATTATGCAGAGTTCAACCTACGGCCAGGCCGCGAAGCTCCTGCAAGAGGCGCCGTCGTTGAGATGACCGCGTTTGCTAACTCGCGCTCACCGCACCTCGCGCATTTAAAGACGTTATCAAAGACGAGGACCCTTAGCGTCTAAGCGTATCGCCCACACCACGCGGGCCTAAAGACTATCAATGGGAATAAAACATATCCAAGGATTGCTACGGTGCCGTCGAGATACGGCCGTTGCTGCCAGAGGGGAACGCCTTCCCTTGCCTCGCTGAGCACCGATATGGCAAACGATCCGTCGGCGAGCGGGCAGATATTCTCCACAAAAGTCCCCGTCGGCCACTCGGCGATGATTTTACTTCGAACGGGGTGCAGTGGCGCGGCGTCATGCTCGGGAAGATCGGCGGGCAAGTCGAGAATTGCGTCCATGATAAGATCTCCGAAACTGCTGCGATCGACAGCAGATTATGCGGCCAGCCTGAAGTGCGTGAGGACGCAATTGCGAAACTTGGACAATGTTGCGCAAACATTCGCAGACGCGATGCCGCGCGAACGTATTTTTATTGCCATCACGAGACCCCAGAATATGATCCTTATGTCAATGATGCGACCGGGCGTAAGGAGACGGCATGCAGACGGCTGCGACCGAAATGATCCGCAAGCTCGGAGCCAAACCCAGCGCCACAAGCCTCGATCAGAATTGGCGCGGCCTTACCGCTCAGAGATGGCGCCACGCTCCTCTCCACGACAGCACCGAGCCTATGGCCGAACATGTCGTCATGACGTATTTCGGCCCGCCGCATCGCATTGAGGCGCGGTTTGGAACAAGAACCATCCGCTCATCCACCCGGCCCGGCTCTATCACCCTGATTCCTGCTGGCCATCGCGCGCAGTGGGACATCTATGGCCCACTCGATGTCGTTCACGCGTACATCTCTGTTCCCCGGATTGAAGAACTAGCGAGAGAAAGCGGTTTTGCCTCCGCCGAATTGGCGCCGCGCGTCGGCTGTGATGATGCTGACGCTGCACACCTGCTCGCCGTTCTCAACTCTCATCTTGACGCTCGGAATAGCGCAAATGGTCTCTTGGCGGAACACCTCTCCATTACGATCTGCCTGCATCTGCTGCGGTCTCACGGTGCAGGTCGCGGAATATCCGATCGCCTTCGCGGTGGACTTTCGCCCTCGCAATTGAAGCGCGTTACTGATTTTCTGACTAACGCGATGGCCTCGCCAGTTACCCTGCAGGAATTGGCGGACATGGTTGGGTTAAGCCGCACTTATTTCTGTGCAGCCTTCAAGGCCAGCACTGGCATGCAACCCTATGCATGGTTGATTGCCCACCGCATCGCGCGCTCGAAGCAGTTGCTGACCGCGACCAAACTTTCCGTTGCGCAAGTGGCGGAAGCGGTCGGCTACGATGATCCCGCCTATTTCTCCCGATTATTCCGCAAAAATGTCGGCGCCTCGCCAGCGCGCTATCGGCTCGACCGAGGGCTTAGCGTGCACGAAAGGCTCTGAACCCAGTTTAGCTCCGGATGATGTCGCCACGAAAGTGTCATTCGGTAACGCGCATAATTTCACCAGCAGACGCATTGTTTTGCAGTTGCTTTTCTGACCCCTGTGACACCCCCGTTCGATGCCGGAATGCCGTTGGGGTGTGGCCCATCATTTTCTTGAATGCCGCGTTGAAAGTGGATTTGCTGTTGAATCCGGCTTCTGTCGCCAAAGTGAGCAGTGTTTTCTCGCTTCCTCGTTCAAGCGCGGCGGTAACATGACGGACACGCCATTCATTCACATAATCGAAAAAGCTCTTTCCAAGATGAACATTCAGCGCCTGCGATAACTTATGCGTCGGCACGCCGCTATGTGTTGAGAGCTCCTGCAGCGTCAGGAACGCGTTGAGGTAGAACTGCTGCTCCTGCATTAAACTCTCCAGCTTTGCGACAATCCGCCGGGCCGAGGCCGTATCGATGGCGGAGCGCTGGTAGCGGGCGGTCCCCCCGCGTTTTGGCTCGGGTTCGGTCGCTGGCACAGGGTGTTTGGGTGTGGGCACGAGCGGCGAGGGAAACACCGCCATCACACAAACCGCGAAAATGCATGCGACCCGAACGACCGCTAAAACGGCTTTGGTATCGGCCTCAAGCGTCAACGCCGCATCCAGCGCCAGTTCTGCGACCAGTAAAATCCAGGGGAGAGTCAGCATCACCAAAAGGCGCTTCAGGCGCTTTTCAGGCTCGCTGCCATGAAAGGAGAAAATGTCGTCAAGCCGTTTTACGTCGCGAAAAATCGCGTGAAGCGAAACGGCCAGATAGAGAGCGGCCTGCGCCGCCAGAAAGGGCCAGAGTTGCGGAACCATCCCCGCAAGCTGCGGAGCGGTCGCCTCCGTCGCAGGCGTAAAGAGCGGCAGGAAAATCGCGCCCACGATCAGCGTCGGCGCGAAATGCAACGGCCAGAATTTTGAGTGGTAAGCCTCAAATGGCGACACCGCATTAACGAACCCGTAAAGCGCTGGCGCGACCAGAAACGCGCCGGCGATTTGCGCCCACGCCAAAAGCGGCAACCCGCCATAAAGATGAAGGGGGTTCAGAACCCCCGCGCTGAATACAAAGCCGAGCAGCAGGAAAGCCGCCGGGGCCATAAAGCGATCCACGCCGGCATGCATGCCATGCAAGGCAAGCAGCAGCGCCGTGACGCCCGCCTGCGCCGCCGCGAGCAGGCAGATTGTATAGGTCAGAACCTCCTTCTCCGGCATTCCACCCCCTCTAATATGCGCGCCGGAGCCACAGTAGACGAATGAGTGGTGAGAGAGAACGGCCAGAGCGGCCACGCCAATTGGCTCGGTCGCCAAGGCGCGCGTTTCATCGCTAGACCTGAACCATTCCATACAAAAGGGGAGCGGTGAATGAAACTGACATGGATGTTTGGCGTGCAGGTCCTGGGGGCCGCAAGCGCTATAAGCCTGACGCCCGCCATAGTTGCTGCGCAAGACGGCAAACAAGCGTTTTGCGTCGACTACGCCAATGAGGCTGTCGAAATGCAAAGGCGCAATATCGCGCTTGGTTGCGGCATTGAAGGCATTCGCTGGCACGAGTGGTGGGATAGCCATTATGGCTGGTGTAAGGACTGGGTTTCGCCGAAAGATGTGCACTATCACACCGAGCTCCGGCGCACGGAAATCGCGCAATGCCGTGGCGATGGCGAGCAGCGCTCTTCTGGCCGTTCGCGTTACTAATTCCAGGCAAGATCAGATTTAACGGCCGCATAGAGTGATGCGGCGATGGGGGGACTTATGACACGTCTTATCAGGTTGGCATTGCTTCTAGCGCGACCCTTTTATCGTTTGGGGCCGCTCTGGCCGACCAGACTCACACAGATCGCTGGAACGGACTTTATGTCGGCGGGCATAGCGGGTCGGGCGCGTTCGATGCTGAAGCACGGTTCAGAGGTCCGGGCTTTAGCGGCACGATCAATGGCGACGAAGAAACCGAGTTTCTCGGCGGCGGGCAGCTTGGCTATAATTGGCAGACCGGCCTGTTTCTGATCGGCGTCGAAGGCGACTTCAGCCTCGTCGATAACGCAGACCTTGCCACTCTTCGCGCTCGACTGGGCGTCGCGACTGACAACGCCCTGCTTTATGGAACAGCGGGGATAGGATTTGCCTGGGCAGATGACGCATCCAGCGATGACACATTGGACGCTTTTGTTGTCGGCGGCGGCGCAGAATTCGATCTTGGACAAAGTTTTCGCGGAATGAGCGTAGGCTTGGAAGGCTTGTATTTCGCCTTTGAAGAGCAGAGTGGGCGGGTTTTCAACACCAGCTTCGAGATCGAGCCAGAGGCGGTCGTCGTGCGGGGAAAACTGAATTACCGGTTTCCGAATTAACTGGAACCGGATGCAATCGTCCTTGAAATTTTATCGCATATTGCCATGCGCGGCGGTCCGGCCCGGGTCACGGGCGCGGCTCATCCATCTCCCAGCGAGGCGACCAAACCCGCCCGACAACAAACGTATTGAAGCGTTATCATTACGTCAGCGCTTGTTGGTATGACTCCTGGCGCATTTGGGATCTGGATTAATGCGCGGCGGAATTCGGTGTGATTGGTGGGGCGCGGTCCTTTCATTCGCGTTCATCAAGAAAGTTCTATTTTCATTCCATGACGTGCTGCGATGGCGCTATGGCCTATGCTTGATGGTTGACGATAGCCACAAATCAGCGCGTCATTTCCCGCATGCTTTGGGCAGGCATTCGGGGAAACATCATGCAGTTTATCGTTAAGCAGATCACGGACAACAGTTTGTCCGGCGATATCAGGGTTATCGCGGGCGACGCGAAAGAGGCTTTGGAGATCATTCGGGATATGACGGAGCGTGGCGCATTGGGCATCCAGATTTTGGACATGCAGGATAATCGCTATGACATTTCTCACCTGGAAAGCTTGGTGGGCGAGGACCAAGGCGATAGTTGAATTCACGTATTTAGGCTCAGTGGAAGTTTTGGCCTTTGGGCAAACCTTGGCTTCGGCTGTGACCGTGTGTCTACGGCGGTCAAGCCGCTGGTCTTCATTGACCGGGCGACGCACCTCATCCGCATTGGCTAGAAAATCCCCCGATGGCGGCATGGTCTCGCTCAACGTTCCAAATGCGGGCTAAGGTCGCTCAAACTTGTCGCAACAATATGGCTGACGCCGTGCTCCTTTCGCAGTTTGCCGAGCAGCCTTGCGCCCAGCGCCACCCGTCGGAATTTCTCGAAGAAGTCCAGCCAGATAATGATATCGGCGACGCGCTGACGAACGTTCGGCGTCATTCTTGGTCGTCTAAAAGTAGTTATCGAACGGCGGGAGCAAAACGTCGAGGCGGGCCCGCCAGTAGCGGATCTAACATCGCGCATTGCTAGATATTGTGTATTATGCATTCAGAGAGGCCATTTTTGGTGAGTATGCGATATGTCTACAATCCATGCCCATGTGGGCGCCAAAATCAAAACTCGCCGAGCGGCTTTGGGAATTACTCCCAACGCCTTTGCGAATGATCTTGATATCTCTACCGCAGATCTTGCGCTCTACGAAAGCGGCAGACGTCGCATTTGCGTCTCGTTGCTGTTTGCATGCGCTAACTCACTGGAGGTCGAGATCGGCTATTTCTTCCGAGACATGAGGTTCGCCACGAAGAACCGGCCCCAAGACGCAAGACAGGGCTATATCTCGTCCATTAAGGCGAGTTGGCACTGTGCATGAATATCGCTCTAGCGAAATGAAATACGCCGAAGCTTACTGCTGAGGCTTGCCCCCGACCACCGTAGCGATGAGCGCATTGTCGTTCTGCCATTTGGCGCGTCCTCATCTATTTCATGCCTTGCCCGGACAACCGGACTTCTTATCGAACCCGGCGCGGTCGAGTTCCCTAGATGACGCGGTGTTAGGTAAGACGTTCAGCGAACGAAACCGGCCAGCTTGCGAATTCAATAATCTCATCGCAGCAGGGATAGAATCAAAGTCTATTCCACCCAGCAACCCAGAAAAAGCCCATGCGCGCTGGAACACGTACCCCTTGCCGAGGAAAAGAAGAACTGCAAAAATTGCGGCCGCCCTATGACGATCAAACAGCGCGATCTCCATCCTTCATGAAACATACGCTTCACAGGTCGCATTGGTCATCCCGGATTTAATGCTCTCCTCGAGGGACACCAAGTCTCCGAAATCTTCACTATAGATGAAGTTGCAGTTGCCTTCTCCGTGGAACGCGACAATTCGTAAATCCACGACGACTTTGCAGTCTATAATGATTTTGAAATAATCATTTTTCTCAAGGTTCTTGGTAACAAATTCGAGAATTCGCGCGTGCATATCTTGGCTGAAGCAGATGCGTAGGGCCAGACGTCGTAAAGGGTCACCCAACTGCCTCATCCGCCCGATCCGTGTTTGTGTGATGTCGGTTGCCATGATCGGCAACTTCTGCTCCCTGATTACGTAAATCATGGACACACTTTCGGCGAAAACGCCGGAAGAGGTGGTCGCTAGGAGCAGGAGCGTGAGAAGCATGCGCCGAGCGCGTGATATAAAGAAAAACGATACTGGCATGACATCTCTCGTTTAGCTGGAGCCTAGTAAGGTTTAGCCCTTTTTAGAAGACCCACAAAGGGCAGAGGATGCTATAAAGTTGTAGCGGCGCTGCTGCTTGGTAAACGCCACAAGTTTCAGAATGCGCTCGATTGAGTCAGCCTCGGCATGATGTCGTCCCTAATGGCCGATTGCTGAGCCGACTGAAAGCTACTGAGCTTCGCGAGATAATCGTCATAATTGCTCTGTGTCTGCGTTTGAAGCCGATGCAGATCTTCCGCCTTTAGATTGGTGTAACGGCGTAACATCCGCCAGTCCTTGTGACCCGTCACCAGCGCCACCTTTTCAATCGGTAAGCCAGCCTCAAACAGCCTGCTCGTCGCCTCGTGGCGAAGGTCGTGGAAATGCAAATCTTCGATATCTAGCGCCTGGCAAGCACGGCGAAAGGCGGCTCCAACCGATTGACCATTGTGGGGGAAAACACCTCCTATCCCACGGGTTAAAACGCGCTGTTCTAGAATCAGCTCCCAGGCGTCGAAGCCGGTCAGATTTAGCAGCGGTACATTCTGATGGTTGCCGTCCTTCTTGCGCGGATCTTTCCGGTTTTTTAAGTTCACCAGCTTTCGCCGCGAATCGACGTCGCCCCATTCAAAGCTGCAAATCTCATCCTGACGCATGGCGGTGGCGATCGCGAATCGAATGATGCGATCCATGGGAATGAGTTGGCGGCGCTTCGTCGTAAAGTAGTCGAGTAAGTCTTCCAGCTCATTCGGCGTCGGACGGCGATCGCGTTCAACGCCTGGGCCGACAAGGTCAAAACGCTTCAACGCGACACGAGCAAGGCGGACATTCTCTGAAGATACATCGATGCCGTGAACCGCCGCAGCATGCGTTAACACAGTGCCGATGTAAGAGAAGTCAATCGAAAGGGTGACTGGACCGGCCCCCTCTTTCGCCCGCTTCTTGCCAAACTCGATGAACCGCTCCCGGGAGAGGTCTTTCAGCGCCACAGAACCCATCGACTTTACCAGGGCCTCCATCACCGCCGCCTTGGATCGCCGGATCGGCTTGCCGACGTCCAGCAGGTCCGAGACGTGCAAACGGATCAGATCTCCGAAGGTCTTCGTCCGTGTCTTTGCTCGAGGCGCAATAGCGAGCCCTTTGTCGATGCAGCGCTCGACCTCCAGCGCCCATTCCTGCGCGTCCCTTTGTCGGCGAAAGGTCTGCGCCGCATATCGGCCCTTGCGACGCACTTGCGCGCGCCAGTTTCCGCTGATGAGTTTTGCAATCGAGGCCATCGTGTGCAAATGTCTCCGGCGTGTGCAAATCCTGTGCAGTGAGCCTGTGCAAATTACGGACAAACCCAGAACATCCGTGCACACGCGTGTGCAATGTTCTCGCTTTATGCCGCTGATAATAAACGTAAATATATGAAAAACAACGATAAAATATTCGCGGTTGCGCCTATGATGGAGTGGACGGACCGGCATTGCCGCTATTTCCACCGCCGTCTGACGCGGCGCGCGCTGCTCTACACGGAGATGGTCACCGCCGCCGCGATCATGTTCGGCGACCGCGAACGCCTGCTTGGATTTGATACCGATGAGCACCCCGTCGCGTTGCAACTAGGCGGATCGGATCCGCGCCAACTCGCCGAGGCGGCGCGTATTGGGGAGGATTATGGCTACGATGAAATCAATCTGAATGTCGGATGCCCCTCTGATCGGGTGCAAAATGGACGGTTCGGCGCGTGTCTGATGGCTCACCCGCAACTGGTCGCCGATTGCGTTCACGCCATGAGCAAAGCAGTGGCCGCGCCCGTCACAGTCAAGTGCCGCATCGGGATCGACGATCAGGATGCGGAGGAAGACCTCGAACGCTTCGTCCGCGCCGTCAACGACGGGGGCTGCAAAACCTTTATCGTGCACGCGCGCAAGGCATGGCTGAACGGCCTGAGCCCGAAGGAAAACCGTGACGTGCCGCCCCTCGATTACGGCCGGGTTTATCGTTTGAAGCAGACGTACCCTGGACTCACGATCATTATCAATGGCGGCATCCAATCGCTGGATGAAGCAGTCGAACACCTTGGGCATGTGGACGGCGTCATGATGGGGCGCTCGGCCTATCAGCGCCCTGCCCTGCTCGCTGACGTGGATCGGCGCATCTACGGGGACACGAGGCCGTCGGTGTCCCTCGAAGCCGCGTATGAAGCGATGATCCCCTATTGCGCGGCGCAGATCGCGAACGGCGGCAAACTATCCTCCGTCACCCGCCATATGCTCGGCCTGTTTCAGAATATGCCGGGGGCGCGCGCCTATCGCCGCTGCCTGAGCGAGGAAGCCGTGAAACCGGGCGCCGATCATTCCGTTATGCGCATGGCCCTCGATTTCGTTCGCTCGCCCGACGCCAGCCTATTGTCTTCCGCCGCCTGACCGCAAACGTCCAGATCAAAATCCAACCACGGTAACCCGATGGACCTGTCACTGCCGAATGGCGACCTCGCATGGCTTACAGTCACGTTGCTCGCGGGCGGATTTATCACCGGCATTCTGTCTGGGTTGCTGGGCGTGGGCGGCGGCGGTATTCTGGTGCCGATCCTCTACGCGCTGTTCGCGGCCATCGGGGTCGACGACGACATACGGATGCACCTCGCGGTGGGCACGTCGCTGGCGATCATCATCCCGACCTCACTCCGCTCGTTCTACTCCCACTACAGGCATGGCGCGGTCGATATGGATGTCATCCGGCGGCTTGGCCCGCCCGTCGCCGCCGGTGTGATCCTCGGCGTCATCATCGCATCCTTCGTCGACAGCGCCTTCCTGAAGATCGTTTACGTGGTTGCCGCCGGCCTGCTCTCGCTGAAACTTTTCGCGGGGGGCGCGCGCTGGCAATTCGGAACATCGCTCCCCGGCAACCCGGTCAATTCGCTGGTGGGCGGATTTATTGGCGTCATTTCGACATTGATCGGCATCGGCGGCGGCGTGTTCATCAGCTCGTATCTGACGATGTATGGCCGTTTCATTCATCAGGCCGTGGCAACTTCTTCCGGCTTTGGCGTGGTGATCGCGGTGCCGGCCACCATCGGCTATATGCTGGCCGGTTGGGGCATGCCTGAACTGCCGCCGGGCTCGCTCGGCTATGTAAGCATGCTGGGCGTTGCGATCGTGACGCCGGCGAGCGTGCTGGCCGCGCCCCTCGGCGTGCGCATCGGACACGGCATCTCGCGTCGAAAGCTGGAGATCGTTTTTGGTGTGTTCCTGATGAGCGTTGCGCTGAGGTTCCTTTACGACCTCACCTACGGTTGAAATGGATACAGTATTCAAATTTTGTATACGACTTAACCAGTAACCGCACTCTTATGTATTAAGAATAATACTTCATTTACTGTTGATTCAGACTTTGCGGCGATGTATCTACACACACCGGTTGAGTGTAGAGTAGGTGTAGCGTACTATGGTAGCGTCTAAAAAAGCGATGATCGAGGCGCGTAAAGCGCGTGTACCACTAAGCAGAGTTGCAATCCAACTGAAACGTTCGGATAAACGCTTAAGGGCGCGGGTCGCCACTGTCGGCGCATTGCTCCTTCTGGGCCTGACCAGCGCCGCATCCCTGCTGGCATACAACCGCCCGCTAGAGGCTTATTTCGCGACCGCGCCGCAGCCTGCCGATGAAAATGAAACTGCGTCCGCTTCCGGCGCGCCGTCGCATCAGAAGGTTTTCGCCAGCGCCAATGCAGCGACCTCCACGGATAGCGCGCAACCGATTATCGTCTCTGGTGTGGAGAAGCCCGTTCAGGTCACGT
>JBGSLP010000373.1:0-2492 GCA_041740655.1 Alphaproteobacteria bacterium | reverse complement strand
AGAGCAGCGTTGCCGCGCCCAGTTCGTCAAGGACGCCATCAAGAAGAACGAAGAGGCGAATAACGCCGCTCTCGCCCGCAACGCTGGCGGCGCCGCACAATAGCGACGCCGGTTTACGGCGCCGCGCCGCATTCCTGTCTTCTAGTTAATTTGACAGCCCTTTCCGCAATTCAGATGATCAGGCTCTCATGTCACGCCGTAATAGGCGTTGGACGCAAGCGGACGCATGTTCCGCGCTTAACACCGAAGAGTTACGATGCTTCATTGCGACAAACTTTCCCTACCCAATCGTCATCACTCTTTTTTCTGGGCAATCGCGATCATGATGCTGATCTCATCTCCATTCAATTCGTCAAACGCACAAGGCCGGGCTTTTCACAGTAAGCTCGCCAACGGAATGGAGGTCGTGGTTCTCCCGGATCGCCGCGTGCCGGTCGTCACGCATATGGTGTGGTACAGGGTTGGCGGCGCTGACGAGCCGATCGGCAAGTCGGGCATCGCCCATTTCCTCGAACATCTGATGTTCAAGGGTACGCAGAAAATTCCGCCCGGTGAATTCTCAAAGATCATCGCCCGCAATGGCGGTCAGGATAACGCATTCACGTCCAATGACGTGACGGCGTATTTTCAGCGCGTCTCGAAGGATCGCCTGCCGCTAGTCATGGAGATGGAAGCCGACCGCATGACCAACCTGCGGCTGGACGAAAACGACGTGACGACGGAGCGCAAGGTCATTCTCGAAGAGCGCCGCTCGCGCGTCGATAACGAGCCAATGAGCATATTGCAGGAGCAGATGCAGGCGGCGTTTTACCTTGCTCACCCCTATGGCATCCCGGTTATCGGGTGGGAGCACGAAATCGGCAAGCTCAATCGAGCCGACGCGCTCGCCTTCTACAAAAAATTCTATGCGCCCAACAACGCGATCCTCGTCATTGCTGGCGATGTTTCGCCGGAAGAAGTGATGCCGCTGGCGGAGAAGTTCTACGGCGTCATTCCAGCCAATCCGGACGCGGCGGTTCGGTCGCGGGTGGAGGAGCCAGACCATGCAGCAGCGCGCCGCGTCGTTCTGAAGGACAGCCGTGCGGGCAAGGCCACAATACAGCGCATGTATATGGCGCCATCTTACTCCAAAGCCGCGCCAAGCGAGGCGGAAGCCCTGGAAATGCTCGCCCGCATCGTCGGTTCGAGCAACACCAGCCGCATGTATATGAAACTGGTCGTCGAGGCGAAAAAAGCGGCGTCCGCCAGCGGCTGGTACTCCGGCTCTCCGCTGGATATTGGCAGCCTCGCATTTTACGCGGTCGCTGCGGGCGACGCTAAACTCGACGATATCGAGACGCTGATGGACGAGGTGCTCGAAGATGTGCGCGAGAATGGCGTGACGCAGGAAGAACTCGATCGCGCCCGCAATGCCGCCGTTGCCGACATCGTTTACATGTCTGACAATCAGGCAAGTCTTGCCCGCGCTTACGGCTGGGCGCTGGCGACCGGTCGCACGGTGCAGGAAGTTGAAAATCGTGCGGAGCGACTGGGGAAGGTCACCATCGACGATATAAAGCAGGTCGCCGTGAAGTATATTGACAGCAAGCGGTCGGTGACTGGACTGCTCCTGCCGGATCCGTCGAAAACGGCGAGCGCCGCGCGTCCGACGGCTCCGAAACAACCGGGCGGAGGCGTACATTGAGCCATCTCCCGTCACGAAGGCGCGCCGCGATCCTAGCGGCTGCTCCCTTTCGATCTGAAGCGCGAGCGCGTATGCTCCAGATTTTATCCGCCATTTTCATCGCAGTGGTTTTCACGCTACTCGCACTGTCGCAAAGTTTCGCCATGCAAATTCAAAAAGTCGTAAGCGCCAAAGGCATCGAGGCATGGCTTGTCGAGGAACATCAGACGCCCCTGATCGCCATGCAGTTCGGCTTCAAGGCCGGAGCAGCTCAAGACCCTGCCGACAAGGCCGGTCTTTCCTATTTCGTCTCGGGAACGCTCGATGAGGGCGCGGGCGACCTCGAGAGTCGGCAGTTTCAGCAGCGCCTTGAGGAACTTGCGACCAAACTGAGCTTCAACGCAGGGCTGGATACGTTCACGGGCTCGCTGCAAACGCTGACCGCGAGAAAGCAGGAGTCGTTCGAGCTTTTGCGCCTCGCTCTGACGAAACCGCGCTTTGACGCTGCGGATGTCGACCGCATTCGCGCGCAGATTCTGTCGAGCATCATCAACGAGAATAAGGACCCGGAGACGATCGCCAGCCGCGAATGGTTCAAGCTTGCCTTTCCATCGCACCCTTATTCCCGGCCGCTCAAGGGCATGGCCGAGTCTGTACAGAAAATCACGCCTGACGACCTGCGCTCTTTCGTATCGAACGCGTTCGCGCGCGATAATCTGAAGATCGCAGTCGTCGGGGACATCACCGCCGAGGAACTGAAGGGCGTGCTCGATCTCGTATTCGGCGATCTGCCGGAGAAGTCATCGCTTGCGGCTGTGACGGAACCGGC
>JBGSLP010000372.1:0-3691 GCA_041740655.1 Alphaproteobacteria bacterium | reverse complement strand
TAATTTAAGGATTTTAGTCAATGGAAACGAACTCCAAAGTGCTTGAAAACCTGCAGACGGCATTATCGATGGAAATTGCCGCCGTTCATCAGTATCTCCTTCATGCCCATGTCACCGAGACCTGGGGACTCGACCAACTGTCGGCCAAGATGCGCGAAGAAATGCAGGAAGAACTCGGCCATGCCGACGCATTCATGCGGCGCATGATGTTTCTGGAGGGTAGCCCGGCGGTAAAGGCGGCAAAAACGCCCGAGCGCGCTCAAAGCTTGAAAGACATGTTTGAGGCCGACCTGCGCGACGAGGAAGCCTCGATAAAATTTTATACCGAGGCTGCCCAAGTTGCGGACAAGGCGGGCGATATTGGCTCGCGCGGCCTGTTTGAAAAAATCGCGCTCGACGAGGAAGGGCACATGGCCTGGCTCAAGATGCAACTTTCGCTTCTGAAACGGATGGGCGAGCCAGCCTTTTTCGCCATGCAAATTGGAAATCTTGAGAGCGCGCAATCATGAAATCGCTGTTCAAACTTGCCAGCGCATCTCTTGTCGCAGCATTAACATTCGTAGGCGCGGTGTCGGCTGAACCGACGAAAATCACCGTCCGCGCTGCAAGCAAAGACGCCAAATTCATTGGCTCCAGCATTGGCGGCATGCGCGTAACGCTCACCGACACGCAGACCGGCGAAATCCTGGCGACCGGTGTCACCAAAGGCAACACTGGCGACACGAAACGCATTATCGATACGCCCCGTCAGCGAGGCGTGGCGCTCTCGGATGATAAATCCGCCAAGTTCACCGCGACCCTTGATCTCGACGAACCGCGCTTGATCAAGGTGACGCTGTACGGCCCGCTTACGCAGCGGCAGGCGGCGGTGGAGGTATCGTCCACCCAATGGGTTGTTCCGGGCAAGCACATAGACGCTGGCGACGCATGGACAATCGAAGTGCCGGGGATGATTGTCGATGTCCTCTCTCCGCCCGCGCATGTCAAGCTGAAGGGCGCGCCGCAAACTGTCAGCCTTGAAGCCAACGTCATGATGATGTGTGGCTGCCCGGTCGAACCCGGCGGCAAGTGGGATGCGAAGAAGTTCGAGGTCGTGGCGATCATGACGCTCGACGGCAAGGAGTTTGGCCGCCTGCCGCTCGCCTATGCGGGCAAGGAGAGCCAGTTCGCCGCACGCTTCGAGGCCAAGGAAAAGGGCGTTTACGAAGCGACCATTTACGCTTACGACCCACACAACGGCAACACCGGCCTCGACCGGGCGTCGTTTCTTGTCGAATAGCCGTGAAACGCCTCATCCATCATAAGAAAGGTCGCCAAATGAAATTTCCCTCCGTTTTCACCAGCGCAATCTGCGTTCTCGCACTTGCGCTTCCCAGCACCGTCGCCACGGCGGAACCGGCAAAAAAGATGCTCGCCATCCTCACGTCGAGCGATAGCGACACCCAGGCCATGGCGCTTGCGCTCACCAACAGCGCGGCGCAGGCGGGCGCATCCGTCCACCTTCTGCTATGCAGCGCGGCGGGTGATATCGCCCTCAAGGATGCGCCCGAGGCGGCAAGAAAGCCGATCATCCCAAACGGCATGAGCGCGCAAGCCCTAATGAAAGCCCTGATTGCGAAGGGCGCCAAGGTTGACGTTTGCGCGATCTACTTGCCCAATCGCAAGCTTCAGCCGGATGCGCTCGCCGAGCAAATTGGCGTCGCCAACCCGCAAGCAATCGCAGCGGAGATGATGGACAGCGAGACGAGACTCGCCGCGTTCTAATGGTCGCCATGAATGGATCGCAACTGACATCGAAAGCGTTAAGGTGTGATCCACTTAAATTCCATTTTGCCAATTCTGAAATTGGCGCCGTCCTATTCGAAAACCGACGCCGTCAAAGATCTGGTCGCGGCCGTGATCGTCACCATCATGCTCGTCCCGCAAAGTCTGGCTTACGCCATGCTGGCGGGACTGCCGCCCCATGTTGGGCTCTACGCCTCAATTCTACCGCTTGTCGCCTACGCAATTTTCGGCACGAGCCGAACGCTGGCCGTTGGGCCGGTCGCGGTCATCTCGCTCATGACCGCGGCAGCCGTGGGGCCGATTGCGGCCCAAGGCACGCCGGAATATCTGAGCGCGGCGATAACGCTCGCGTTCCTGTCCGGCGTTATCCTCGTCGGCATGTCGATCTTGCGTCTGGGGTTTCTCGCGAACTTCCTCAGCCACCCCGTAATATCCGGATTCATCACCGCCTCTGGCATCTTGATCGCGGCGAGCCAGTTAAAGCATATCTTGGGCATCAAGGCCGAGGGCGACACGCTGCCCTTGATGATACGCGGCCTGTCGGCGGGGCTTGGCGATGTCAATATCTACACGATTATTATCGGCGTCAGCGCAATCGCATTCCTGTTCTGGGTGCGCAAAAATCTAAAACCACTGCTGGTTAGATTCGGGCTGAAGCCACGCCTTGCCGATCTTCTGGCGAAAGCTGGACCCATCGTCGCTATTGCGGTTTCGATCCTGGTTGTGGTGGCGTTAGGGCTGGATGCCAGAGGCGTGAAGATCGTCGGCGCCATCCCCGCAGGTTTGCCGCCCTTTGCCTTCCCCTCGTTCGATATGGAGTTGTGGTCCCAGTTGCTGCTTCCGGCTGCTCTCATCAGTCTGGTCGGCTTCGTCGAATCCGTTTCCGTGGCGCAGACTCTGGCCGCGAAACGCCGCCAGCGGATTGTCCCCAATCAGGAACTGACTGCGCTTGGCGCATCGAACATCGCGGCGGCCATCTCGGGCGGCTATCCCGTCACGGGCGGGTTCGCACGCTCGGTGGTGAATTTCGATGCAGGGGCTGAAACGCCGCTGGCCGGCGCCTACACTGCGGTCGGCATCCTGACCGCGACGGTGTTTCTGACGCCAGTTTTTCAGTTTCTGCCTCAGGCGGTGCTTGCGGCCACGATCATCGTCGCCGTGCTCAGCCTGGTCGACTTCGGAGCCATTCGCCGGACATTCGCTTATTCGAAAGCCGATTTCTCAGCCATGGCCGCGACAATGCTTCTGGTGCTGCTGGTGGGCGTGGAGGCAGGGATCGTCACCGGCGTCACGCTATCGCTGCTGCTGTTTCTGTGGCGCACCAGCCAGCCGCACATGGCTATCGTCGGACAGGTGCCCGGCACGGAGCATTTCCGCAATATCGAGCGGCATCATGTTGTGACCGACCCGACAATCCTGTCGATCCGGTTGGATGAAAGCCTCTATTTCGCCAACGCCCGCTTCCTTGAAGACGCAATCTACGATCATGTCGCCGCCCAGCCGGAGCTGAAACACGTCATATTGATGTGCCCCGCAGTGAACATGATCGACGCGAGCGCGCTCGAAAGTCTGGAGGCGATTGCGCACCGGCTGGAAACGGCAGGCGTTGGCTTTCACCTGTCGGAAATCAAAGGCCCAGTAATGGACGCCCTCAAGCGCTCAGATTTTTTCAAGCATTTCAAGGGGCGGGTGTTTCTCTCGCATTTCGAGGCCGTGAGCGCGCTGACAGCGGCTCTGCACTGAGACTCAGGTCAGACAAAGCTAATTGCACTAACTACAGCTATTGCTTTTTGAACGTCTCACAGCCTCGCATCAAGCCGGGCTGCGGGAGGCGATTTCGTAGATGCGCTTTTTCTTCCGGATGCTGCTGGCGTCCAGAAGCATTTGGCCTGCCCAGCGATACACG
>JBGSLP010000371.1:0-5695 GCA_041740655.1 Alphaproteobacteria bacterium | reverse complement strand
CGAGGTCAACCAAGCCCTCAACGACAGCTTGACCAACCATCGCGCTCACCAGCGACTTACGGATCGAGCGCACGGGTAAAGCGCGAGCAATATCGCCGTGTGAAAACACCAACTCTCCGCGCGAGACGATTATGATCGCGGCGGACCCAATATAGTTTGCTGTGTCGCGCAGGTTCGCCAAGCCGTCCGATGACCACTCGTGGAGCGTTTCGGGCGTGGGTGGAGGGAAAGCATCCTTGCAGGCGCCCTCATCGGCCAGCAAGTCAGGCGCGAAGGTGGCCCAGACTACCAAAGCGAATGCTTTAGCCCAGCCAGCGAGCGGCCGCCTCGTCATCTTCATCTTTCGCGCTGACCCACGACTCGGTTGCGGCCGCCTCTTTCTTCCAGAAAGGCGCGCTGGTTTTCAGGTAATCCATCAGAAATTCGGCGGCCTCGAAGGCGGCTTTGCGATGCGCGGAGGCGGTCGCCACCATCATGATATTGTCGCCGGGCTGCAATTCGCCGAAACGATGAATGATCAGCGCATCGGAAAGCGGCCAGCGTGCGCGCGCCTCCGCCTCGACACGCTCCAGTTCAGCTTCTGTCATGCCGGGATAATGTTCGAGGGTCATGGAGCGCAAACCGTCGCCGCCACGAACGATGCCGGTAAACGTCACCACCGCGCCGATGTCCGTGCGCCCGCGCTGGAGAGCTGCGACCTCCGCGCCGATGTCGAAATCTTCTGCCTGGACCTTTATCATCGTTCAATTGGTGTGCGGCTTGGAGAACACCCGATACCGCTCCGGGTAAAGACCGATTTCCTCGCCGACCGTCGGCTCGAAGCCGGTCGGAAAGGACGTCTCGATCATAGCCGCGCCGGTCGTGCTGTCAATTTCGACATCAAGCCGCCGGATGGAACCGAAGCGGCGCACGCCTTTCACCCGTCCGCGCAAATGCGTTTCATTCAGGCTCGTGATGCGGAAATCGTCAGGGCGGGCGTAGAACGTGGCCGGCCCTTCCGCCGCGCCGCGCGCATCAAGCTTAAGCCCGTGCGAGTGCAACTCGACCGCGCCGGACTGAACATGCACGGGCAGCATTACCGTCTCGCCGATGAACTCGTGGACGAACGCGGTTGCCGGATCGTCGTAGATTTCGGCGGGCGTGCCGACTTGCTCGATAAGGCCGTTCCCCATCACCACAACGCGGTCGGCGACTTCGAGCGCTTCTTCCTGATCGTGCGTAACGAGGATCGAGGTCACGTGCAACTCATCATGCAGCCGTCGCAGCCAGCGCCGCAGATCCTTGCGCACCTTGCTGTCGAGCGCGCCAAACGGTTCGTCCAGCAGCAGCACGCTCGGTTCGATGGCGAGGGCGCGCGCGAGCGCAACGCGCTGACGCTGGCCGCCGGATAGCTGCGATGGATACCGATCCGCCAGCCAAGCGATGTGGACGAGGTCCAGGAGTTTGTCGACCCGCGCCTTTATCGCGGCTTCGCTGACTTTCTCCTTGCGCACCCGCAGCCCGAACGCGACGTTGTCGAACACCGACATATGGCGGAACAGCGCGTAATGTTGGAAGACGAAGCCGACATTCCGGCTGCGCACCGTCATGGACAGCACGTCGCGGCCATCGAAAAAGACCTGCCCTGCGTCGGGCCATTCCAGCCCTGCGATGATGCGCAGAAGCGTCGTCTTGCCGGAGCCGGACGGCCCAAGCAGCGCCATCAGTTCCCCGGATTTGATATCGAGGCTGACATTCTTAAGCGCGGTAAAGGCGCCGAACTGTTTGGTGATGTCTTTGACGTCGATGTTCATTCGGTTTCCTTGGCCATGCGAGCTTCGACGATAGTTTTGACGATCAGCGTGACAATCGCCAGAAACGCCAGCAGCGAGGCGACGGCAAACGCCGCAACGAACTGATATTCGTTGTAGAGAATTTCGATATGCAGCGGCATCGTGTTCGTCTCGCCGCGGATGTGGCCCGACACCACGGAGACGGCGCCAAACTCGCCCATCGCGCGGGCGTTGCATAGCAGAACTCCGTAAATAAGGCCCCATTTGATGTTGGGCAACGTCACTCGCATGAAGGTGGCCAGACCCGACGCGCCCAGCGACACCGCCGCTTCCTCCTCGGACGTGCCCTGCTCTTGCATGAGGGGGATGAGTTCGCGTGCAACAAATGGAAAGGTGACGAACACGGTCGCCAGCACGATGCCGGGGACTGCGAAAATGATCTTCCAGTCATTCTCCATGAGCCAGGAGCCGAAGATGCCCTGCGCGCCGAAAAGGAGCACAAAAACGAGACCGGAGACGACAGGCGAAACGGAAAAAAGGCAGGTCGATCAGCGTGATCAGAAACGTTTTGCCGGGAAACTCGAATTTGGTGATCGCCCAGGCCGCGATGACGCCAAACACCAGATTGACCGCCACCGAAATCGCCGCGATCAGGAGCGTGAGCCGGATGGCGGATATCGCATCAGGATCAGAAAGCGCGCCGAAATAGGCCGTCGCCCCTTTGCTGAACGCCTGAATGAAAACCGTCACCAGCGGGAGGATGATAAAAAGCGCCAGAAACCCGATCGCGATGGCGATGATGGCGATGCGGATGCCAAGCGGCTCGGTGCGCACGGATGCGCGTCGCTCCTCAACATGCTGGCGCGATGTCGGCATCGCCGTGGAAGCCAGGTCCGTCATTTCAGCGCCTCTTTTCCGACCAGCGCTGCAGCCAGTTGATCACCAGCAGCATGATGAACGAGGCGATCAGCATGACGACCGCAATCGCCGTCGCATCCGCATAACGATATTCCTCAAGCCGGATGACGATGAGCAGCGGCGCGATTTCCGAAACGCCAGGCAGATTGCCCGCGATAAAAATGACAGAGCCGTATTCGCCAACCGCGCGCGCAAAGGCGAGGGCAAATCCGGTGACCGCCGCCGGCATGAGCGCGGGCATTATCACTTGCGTGATGGTCTGCCAGCGATTGGCGCCAAGGCTCGCCGCCGCCTCTTCCAATTCCGGCTCAAGATCGATCAGCACAGGCTGCACCGTGCGAACCACGAAGGGCAAGCCGATGAAAATGAGCGCGATCAGGATGCCAAGCGGCGTGAATGCGACCTTGATGCCGAAATTGGCAAGGAATGAGCCGAACAGCCCATTTTCGGCATAAAGCGCCGTCAAGGCGATGCCTGCAACAGCAGTCGGCAGGGCGAACGGTATATCCACGATGGCGTCGAACAGGCCTCGAAACGGGAACTTATAGCGAACCAGCGCCCACGCGATCAGCGAGCCGAACACGAGATTAATCGTCGCCGCGACGAGCGAGAGGCCAAAGCTCAGTTGCAGCGCATGCAGCGTGCGGCTGCCGGTGATCAGTGTCCAGAACTGGGTCGGCGTCAGTTCCGCCGTTTTTATGAACAGGGCGGCAAGCGGGATGAGCACTATCAGGCTGAGCCACGTCAAGGTCAGCCCCATGGTGAGGCCGAATCCGGGAATCACGCTGCGCGCGCGGATCATCGGCTTTGCTGGTCTCATGCTCATCATGCGGGGTGATATTCCATACAATCGCGCCAGCCTACCGAACATGGCTGCTTCGTCAACCTGCATCGTTTTAAAGAGTGAACAGTTGGGTGGGCAAAGTGACGCCACGTCGGCGTTTTATGCAGCGTGGCGTCGAGGGCTTTTACAGGGGGCTTAAGGCAGAGGATTTAAGACGCCCCGTATCGCCCATGAGATTACGACTTGGCGTAAATCTGATCGAATATGCCGCCGTCCTCGAAATGCGTTTTCTGGGCTTTCTGCCAGCCGCCAAAAACCTCATCGATGGTGAACAACGGCACGTTGGTGAACTGATCGGCGTATTTGTCGGCGGCCTCCTTCAGCCGCGGGCGGTAATAATGCTTGCCTGCGATGTCCTGACCTTCCTTGGAATACAGGAATTGCACATAAGCCTCGGCGACCTTGCGAGTGCCGCGCTTGTCGACAACCTTGTCCACCACGGCGACAGGCGGCTCGGCGAGGATGGAAATGCTCGGCGTCACGACCTCGAACTTGTCCGGCCCAAGCTCCTTGACGGCCAGAAACGCCTCGTTTTCCCACGACAGGAACACATCGCCGACATTGCGCTCGGTGAAATTGATCAGCGATGCGCGCGCGCCGGTATCGAGCACAGGCACATTCTTGTAGAGTTGGGCCACGAATTCCTTCGCCTTGGCCTCGTCGCCGCCGGGTTGCTTCAGCGCATATCCCCACGCCGCGAGGTAATTCCACCGCGCACCGCCCGACGTTTTCGGGTTTGGCGTGACGACGGCAATGCCGGGCTTCACGATATCGCCCCAGTCCTTGATACCCTTCGGGTTGCCCTTGCGCACGATGAACACGATCGTGGATGTGTATGGCGCCGCGTTATCGGGCAGCCTTTTCTGCCAGTCCGCGCTTAACATCCCTCTCGATGCGATATTGTCGATGTCATAAGCCAGAGCGAGGGTTGTTACGTCCGCCTGAAGGCCGTCGATGATGGAGCGGGCCTGCTTGCCGGAGCCGCCGTGCGATTGATTTACGGTTATCGTATCCCCGGTTTCAGCTTTCCACTTTGCTGCGAAGGCTTTGTTGAACTCAACGTATAGCGCTCTTGTTGGATCGTAAGAAACGTTTAGCAGCTTTAGATCCGCAGCCATGACTGATACTGGTAGACTCGCTGCCAAAATGATGCCGATTATCAGTCTTTTCATGTGATGCCTTCCGCATTGCTTTCGTTTTCGGTATCGGCATATCGTTTGTCGTGGCCAACAAAACAGATGCCATAAAAAACGCCCCGTCAAGTTGCTCGGAGCGCTTCATTCTGAGTAGTTTTGGGTTGATGTCTAGCGGGCGTTCAGGATGGGCGCGCGAATGTTGAGCGTATGAATGCCGCATTCGGTCTTGCCTTGTCCGCGCCACCTGCCAGAGCGGATTTCGTCGCCTGGCGCTGACCGCGATGTGCACGGCATGCAGCCGATTGACAGGAAGCCTTTCGCCTCCAGCGGATGGCGGGGAAGATTATGCGCATTGAAGTGCGCGTTGATATCCTCGCGGCTCATGCGCGCCATTGGATTGATCTTTGTGCGCTCGCCATCGAACTCGATAACCTGCATGCGCGAGCGCAGGTCCCCGTGATAGCGCTTGCGGCCGTTGATCCACGCATCGAACGGCTTCAAGGCTTTCGCGAGAGGGGCGACTTTGCGCAGGGCGCAGCATGCGTCCGGGTTTTCCGCCCAGAGCGCATTTTCCGGGTCTTTCTGTGCTGCTTCGACGGCGTCCGGCGTCTGGGTGCGAACATCGGTCAGGTGAAGGCGGTCGACCAGCGCATCGCGGTAGCGCAGCGTTTCCTCAAAGAGGTAGCCCGTGTCGAGGAATAGCACCGGCGTTGAACGATCGATGTTGGAGATAAGCGACAGCAAAACCGCCGACTCGGTACCGAAGGACGATACAGCCGCGATGCGTCCGTTATAACGGGTCAGCATACACTCGAGAATTTGCGTTGGAGAGGCTTCTTCAAGCCACGAGTCATCCTCGAACTCTTCATAGTCCGGCGCATATGCTTGTAACGCTGCACTTTTCATGACATCCCCCGTCATCCACGCCTTCAAATGTGACGCTTCAGAGCGAAATCGTTCTTTATATGGAACAGAAACTCACAGAAAGGATGTCGTGCGTCAAGCGGAAAAGACAAGGTCCGTCC
>JBGSLP010000370.1:0-3910 GCA_041740655.1 Alphaproteobacteria bacterium | reverse complement strand
TCGCATGTTCGCGCCGGGCATGGGGATGGCCGAAGATCCGGCGACCGGCTCCGCCGCCGTCGCGCTTGCCGGCGTTATCCAGCGCTTTGATAGCCCGGGCGAAGGGTCTCACAACTGCACGATCGAACAGGGGTTGGAAATGGGCCGCCCGTCCGAGATCATGCTAGAGTTTGAAATCCAGAACCGCAAACTTCGGAACGTTCGGATCGGCGGACATGCGGTCGTCGTGATGCGCGGCGAGGTTCTAACCTAGGCTGCGCCAAATTTCAGTTTTTAACCTCGACAGGTTCTTTCAGAAAATAATACTGGATGATGTCGGCCAGGATAATCTTGCACTTACGCTCCTGCCCCAACTCATCGGCGATGATCGCGGTGCGTAACAAAAGCTCGGCTTTGTAGCGCTCTTCCTCGTTAAGCTGGAAGGTGTCGATGGACGCCTCGACCATGGCCATTCCCTGCGAGCATGAGGCGGCAAGCGCGGGGGCAGCGCAGCAATAGGTCAAAAAGGCTGCGTAAAAAACTTTCTTCATGAGAACTCTACTGAACTAAAAATAAGCGACTAACACTCTACAATTGCATACGGGGGTTTGCCAGTTTCATGGGCCCCGTTGTCAGGGGCCGGAGCAATCTAGGCGGTTTGTGACGTAAAATGGCAACCACTCTCCCTACATGCGAAACGCAACCCAATCGCGTTGCGAGCCCAGGCCTCAGTTATTCCTTGCCAGCCAGCGCTCCGCTCCTTATGAACTGCGTGTTGTCATTTTCGCAAAGCGAGTGAGGATATGTTTTCCTCGGCTGACACTTTCCGGCGTTCCAATCCGAGCCCGCAAAAGCTTGGCAGCATTGTTGCGCGCGCCCTGACGATCTCACGCCCATCGCTCATTTCCGCGCTGCTCCTTAGCCGCCCCTGAGGGCTGGCTGGCGTTTGTCTATGTAAGGCGACGCCGGGCTTTCAGGGGGACCCAAAGCAGCCACTGCCGGGCAAACCCCGGCGCCAGACAGCCCATATCACTTCAGGATCGCCACAATGGATAGCGTCACGTCCCCCGCTCAACCGACAACCGAGCGCGTTTTGATATTCGATACGACCTTGCGCGACGGCGAACAGTCGCCCGGCGCCTCGATGACTCATGAAGAAAAAATTCAGATCGCCGAACTGCTGGACGCAATGGGCGTCGACATCATCGAGGCCGGGTTTCCAATCGCATCGGCGGGCGACTTTGAAGCCGTTTCCGCCATATCGAAGATTGTCCAGAACGCCGTCGTCTGCGGGCTGGCGCGAGCGAACCCGAAAGACATCGACCGCGCGGGCGAAGCGCTGAAGGGTGCAAGGCGCGGTCGCATCCACACTTTCATCGGCACCTCGCCACTTCATCGGCAATTCCAGTTGCAGATGAGCGCCGATCAGGTCCACGAGGCGGTGACCACGTCCGTCACGCGGGCGCGAGGCTTCACCGACGATGTGGAATGGTCGGCGATGGACGCCACGCGCACCGAGCACGATTTCCTGTGCCGCTGCGTCGAGGCGGCAATCAAGGCGGGCGCAACCACGATCAACATCCCCGACACGGTCGGATATGCGGTGCCGGAGGAGTTTTACGCCCTCATGCGGATGCTGATCGAGCGCGTCCCCGGCGCGGATAGCGTAATTTTTTCGACCCATTGCCACAATGATCTCGGCCTCGCGGCGGCGAACAGCCTCGCTGGCCTGCGGGCTGGCGCGCGTCAGATTGAATGCACCATAAACGGCCTCGGCGAGCGGGCGGGCAATGCCGCGCTGGAGGAAATCGTCATGGCGATCAACACGCGCCGCGATTTGCTGCCCTATCACACCGGCATCGACGCAACGCTCATCACGCGCGCCTCCAAGCTCGTCTCAGCCGTGACCGCATTTCCGGTGCAATACAACAAGGCCATCGTCGGCAAGAACGCCTTCGCGCATGAGAGCGGCATCCACCAGGACGGCGTGCTGAAAAACGCGGCCACCTACGAAATCATGACGCCCGAGAGCGTCGGCCTGAAAGAGTCCGCCCTTGTCATGGGCAAGCACTCGGGCCGTCACGCGTTCCGCGAGAAACTGCGAGAAATGGGCTACGAACTCGGTGACAACGCTTTCGAGGACGCTTTCACTCGGATGAAGGATCTCGCGGACAAGAAGAAGCACGTTTACGACGAGGATATCGAGGCGCTGGTCGATCAGGAAATGGCGAGCGCGCATGACGGCATCCGCGTGCTCTCCCTAATGGTCATTGCGGGGACCGGCGGGCAGGCGCGCGCCGCGTTGACGCTCGACGTGAATGGCCGCCATCACACGGCGGAAGCCCATGGCGATGGCCCGGTTGATGCAGTGTTCAGCGCTATAAAGGCGATCGTGCCGCATGATGCGCGCCTGCCGCTTTATCAGGTCCATGCCGTCACCGAGGGGACCGATGCGCAGGCGGAAGTCAGCGTGAGGCTTGAGGAGGCTGGCAAGACCGTCACCGGGCGCGGCGCGGACACAGATACGCTCGTCGCCAGCGCGAGGGCGTATGTGAGCGCTCTGAACAAGCTGATGGTTCGGCGTGAAAAAAATGCGCCGGACGCGCATGTCGAAACTGTGTGACGCCCTAAAACGCCGGAGGTTTGAAGCCTCCGGCGCTAGCTATTCAAAAATCTGACTTAGCGGCAGACTCTCTTCACCACGACCCGGCAACGCGGACGCGATGTGCACCTTGTCACACGCTTTCTGTTCCTGATCACAGTGACGCACCGTCTCACCGGGCGGCAAATGCGACGTCTCGTCGTGCGGCAGACGCGAGCTTCGATGACGTTTGCGTTTGTCGTGACCGCCTCGCCTGCAAGCTGCGGCGAAAGTGGCGCTGCCTGCGCCATTCCGATACCCGCTGCCAGAATAAATGTCGCCGATATTGCTATGAGATCACGTTTCATCTGTACTCTCCTTTTTTATCACTCTACTTGGCCAGACTAACCCGCGCAGATTACAGCACTTTTTGCAAAAAGCGATAGCGCGGCTGCGACTAAAGCGCGCTAAAATTTTGGACGTTTCGGGCCGTGGCCTGCCGCATTTCAAACTTTGCGAAACGCCGTAAGGTCTGGCTGCCGGGCTTTCCTGAAACCGCTGGCGAAGCGATTTTCAAGCATCTTTAAAGCGCCGAGCCACCACTGATCCATCAGGCTAAGGGGATAGGAAACGGCGAGCACGGCCAAAGCGGTCAGGGGGAACACCGCCGCCAGTATCCAGCCATGCGACATGGTCGGCTCAAGTTGCAGATAAAGCCATGACGACGCCGAGCAGATGATGATGAAATGCGTCAAATATACCGGAAATGACAGGCGCCCGATAAGCGCGGCGAAAGGCGTTTCGAGTCTGCGGCGCAAGGTTGCGCAACGCAAGGCCCCGGCGATGATCACGCATGCGGCGAACGTGTGGAGCAGCGTCGTCAAGGCGGGCTGATATTCGACGGGAACAGACGCGAGTGGAGCGTAAAAGCCAATTGGCAGCATGTAGCCGAACGCAAGGACTGCGAACGCCGTCATCGCCAAGCCTATCAGGCGCGACGCCCATTTTCGGGTTGGCGCATCCGCACGAAAGAGCCCGTTTGCATTTGCCAGCGCAAGCATAACCCCTGCCGCGAACGTCATGAAAAGCGGATGAATGAAAGTTGCGGCGACAGCGGCCAGAAGCGCGAGGGCATATTGCGCGCGGACGCTTCTGACCATGATGCAGACGCCCGCGAGCGCAAACGCAAGGTAGCTGCCGATAAACTCATACCAGATCGTCCAGAGGTTGGAGTTGTAATACGCCGAGCCGTTGACGAACGTCCAGAGAGCGCCTTCTGCGCCTGCGTGGAGGAGGTGGTCGTTGTTCAAACTGTAGTCTTTGAAAAACCACGTCAGCCAGTCCGAGCCG
>JBGSLP010000369.1:0-5931 GCA_041740655.1 Alphaproteobacteria bacterium | reverse complement strand
TATGATCCGGCGCTTAAGCCAGCGGCGGCCCCCGTGGCGGAACCGGTAGACGCGGCAGACTCAAAATCTGTTGTCTGTAAGGACGTGCCTGTTCGACTCAGGCCGGGGGCACCACCCGCCAGCATCAATCGTGACGGGGATCACTTGAAAAAACTCATACAAAAGTTGACGCCGTTCTGCGTTGCCGCAGCCGCTCTCATCGCGCCGGGCGCATCTCATGCCGCGCCGTCCATGGTCATCGACGCGGAAACCGGTTTGGTGATTTACGCGGAGGAGGCCGACCGCTTATGGCATCCGGCGTCGCTGACCAAACTTATGACGGCGTTTCTGACATTCGAGGCGATCCGCGATGGCAAGCTGTCGCCCGAGGACATGATCCAGTGCTCACAGCATGCGATGTCGCAGCCGCCCAGCAAGATCGGCCTGCCCGTCGGCGGACAGATGACGGTGGACACCGGCCTGCGCGCGCTGATCGTCAAGTCGGCCAATGACGTGGCGGTGATGTTAGCCGAGCGTATTTCCGGCAGCGAAGCGGCCTTCGTCGAACGCATGAACCGGACGGCTCTTCGCCTCGGCATGACGCGCACGAAATTCTACAACGCCAATGGCCTGCCGCATCCGCAGCAGATCACGACAGCGCGAGACATGGCCCTGCTCGGCCGTGCGCTGCTGAAGGAGTTTCCGCAATATTCGCATTTCTATGCGCTGACATCGTTTCAGATCGGCAAGCGCATCATATCCACCCATAACGAAATCCTCCGCATTTACGAGGGGGCCGACGGCATGAAAACTGGCTTCATCTGCGCCTCTGGGTATAATGTCGTGACGACGGCGACCCGTAACGGGCGGCAGATGATTGCGGTTGTGCTAGGAGCGCAGTCCGGCATGTCGCGCGGCCAGCGGGCGGCGGACTTGATGCAGTACGGCTTCGAGTATTATGGCTGGAAATCCATGTTCAGCTCGCGCATTGACGATATGCGCGTGTCGGCAGTCTCCGTTGTGGAGACGCCCGGAAATCTCAGCAACATCGTGTGCGGCAATCGCCGGGCGTCGACCGTCAAGCGCAAGCGCGTGCTCAAGAAGCGCGCCGGAAAGCCCGCTGCAAAGGCCAATTGATCGCAGCCGAACGCAAGTACAGCAGACGCGGACCTTGAGCGCGTCGATCAAAGGCAAACTTACTGGCGGCTGATGGGCGGCTGGCTTGAGGCGCGGGGCTTGGGCGCAGGCGTCGCCCTTTCCGGTTCGCGGGCGATGATGCGCGGCGGCGTATGGTCGAACTCCATGATGCCACGCAGGAACCCGGGCGTGATCAGCGACATCGGATTGACTACGACATCCGGCTTGGACTGCGCGCCCTGCACCGCGAATGTGATTCCGAAAATGCCCTCGCCGCGCGGGCCGCTCAGTATATCACCGAGCAGGGGGATGCCGCTCAGAGCCGAGTTGATGCCATAAAGCGGCACGTAGACGCCGGACAGATTGATCGTATCGCGCGCGAAGTCTATGCGGCCGCGGATCGTCGCGCCCAGCAGCGGGCCGTTAATGGCCGAATCCTGAAGCACGAACTGGCCATGGCCGACCGCGAAAGCGACCGTCATGCGGTCGAATTCCATTTGTGATTGCGGGCTGCTCGACTGGGAGATCGGCTTGCGCACCGGGCGCCGCCGCGCTGGCAAGCCTGGTTTGGGCGGCGCCTGCGTGACGACCTGATCGATAACCTGATCCCCGACAACCACGAAATTGTTCACATAAAGTCGACCCTGCTTTTCTGCGGCTCCATCACCACCATCAAGGTTAACCTTCAGAGAGGCCTCGCCACCACGCACTGCCGGATAAAAACCGATGACCCTGAAGGCCGCTCCGGCGTCCGTTGCTTCCGCGACCAAAATCCGGGCCTCGCCCGCCTTGCTGTCCAGCTTCACGGCGATTGGCGCATTGCCATTCAACCGGCCTGATACGTCGAGCGCGCTGAGTCGTCCGCCGCGCTTGCGGGCGTCAATCAGCACGCCTTTAATGGTTGTGTCGAAAAAGCCCAGAACGGTGCCAATCTCGACGCGCAAATCCAGACCCGGCTCGTTCTTGGCTGGCGCTGCAGCCGCTCCACCGCCTCCGGCCGAAAATAGCGAGCGGAATAATTGCTTCCCCTCGAAGGTGGAGCCGCGCACGTTAATCTTCCAGATATTCTGGCCCGAGAGCGCCCCTCGCATCTCAAGCTTGGTTTGCGCGCTTAGGGTCACCGTGGGAAAGTCGAATGAAATGGGCTTCTTCTGATCGCTGAAGGCGACGGAGCCGATCACGTTGATGTCATCGCCCAAAATTCGAACATTGCTCATCTTCGAGCGGGCGCCGTCTTTTTCGACATTGAACGACAGGATGGCGCGCTGTCCGGGCGGCTTGCGCCAGCCTATGGCGCTAACGACGATATCCGCGTTGGCGAGATCGGCCTCGACCGAGATGCCGGCAGGGGCATCATTGCGCGGAGTGATCGATAACTCGGCCGCAACATTGCCTTTAATGATGTGGTTGACTGGCAGGCCAAGCTCATCCCGCGCGCGCTCGTTAAGAATGCCGCGCAGACGGATGCGAGGTTGATACTCCGGCGGGGCGTCGAAAATGCGTTGCCAGGCCAACTGCAGGGGAACGCCGTTCACTTTCAACTCGCCCTGCGCCTCGATGGCCTTTTCGGTAACGTCGAACACAAGCGCGCCTCCATGAACGCCGATTGCGCCCTCGATGTTCTTGGCGCGAATATCCTCGACCCGCGTTTTGCCCCGGATCGTAAGGTCCTTGAACCCCAGATCCTTCGACATCGGCATGCCGACGCTGAATGTCGACGATGTTTTGCCAGTCACCTTGTTAGGCTCGAAGCCTGCCTTGCGCAGATATCCGAGCGGCTCGGTGTCGAGTAATTCCTCGACCGCCGAAACCTGCCCGCTTGCCTTCAGGTGCACCTCGCCGTATGGCACGCGCGGCCGCAGGTCGCCGACGATAAACTGGCCAGAGTTAAGCACGACCTTCGCTCCGGACGGGAGATCGATTGCCGCCTCTTCCGCCGTCTCTAAAACGAAACTCCGGCCTTGCACGGTTGCCGTCGCCTTGCCCGCCTTGATCGGCGGCAAACCCTTTATGTGCGACATCGTAAGGTCGGCAAGTTCGATCTTGAACGACACCGCTTCAGTTGGCACGTCTCCATCGTTTTTCAGGTTCTGGATGACATCCGGCGGCAACGACACCTTGAGCAAAGCCTTTTCGACAAAGCCCGTGCTCATATTCTTGCCAACCCACTCGCGGGCTCCGTGGGCGACGAATTTCGGCCAGACCCGCTTGACGAATGTCATCGGCATTGGGCTGAACACCCCCTCGATGTTCACGCCGCCCGACTCTGGCGTTGCGCCCAACTTGCCTTTCAGCGCAATCGTCGCCTCGCCCGCCTTCAGGAGGAACTGATCCAGCGCGACCGATTTTATCGCCGGGTTATAGCTGCCACGCATCTGGAGCGTTTCCACCTCCATCGCGGGCAAATCGAACTCTTCGGAGGCGACGATCATTTTTGGCGAGCGGATGTCGAAGTTCCACAGGCCGCCGTCGGCGCCACCGCGGGTGCGCACCGCTTCGCCGGTCAATTCCATCCGGCTGGCGCCCCAAACGATCTGTGAAGGCTCGATGTCTATACGGTCGGTTTCCTTGGAGTAACGGATATTGATTTCGCCGGAGTCGATCGCTGCCGGATGCTTCTTCTCCCATGGAACATAAAATTCGCCTTTGCCAAGGTCGACGGTCACATTTGCGGCGGTGATATCACCGTTGCCCGCCATGTCTGCGGCGCCGGATATCGCGATGGGCAGGTTCAGCTTGCGAAGCGTTTCATGGTCGCCAAACTCTCCCGCAAGGGCGCTCGGAGTGATCTCGGAAACCGATGCAGCCAGCCTTATGGTGTTGTTTTTAACATTCTGCTCGGCGCGAAAGTCCAATGTCCAAGGCACGGAAGCCGTTTCAACGCTCAACCGACCGGATATGACGCTGCGCCTTTTGAGATGCGATAGCTCGATGACGGCTTCTGGGATCACCCACTTGGTGAGCCGGTCGCCGTGGTCGTAATAAACGGAGGCATCCTTGATACCGAATTCAGTCAAGTAGGACGTCGCGGAGCCTTGCTCGCGCGTGCGCTCGAAAAGCCCGGTCAGCACCTGCACAAGGTTGATCTGCCCCTGAACTTTTTCCAATGCTTCTGCTGCCTCTGCGGGGGCGACGACGGTCGCTGGCAGGGCCGGCTTCGATCGATCCAAAGGAGCCGATTTGCCGGGCTGCGCGATATCGGAGGCGACCGCGCGATTTTGCGAGAATGACAGCGACGGCCCGGCTTGTTCTGAGTAGGTGGCAACGAGTTTCGGCTCGATCAGGTTGATCTGCCCGGCGGCAATGCGGCCGGACAGCAAAGCCGGCGCGCTGATGCCAATGGAGGCGAGCGGCGCCTGTGCGACCTGTTCTCCCCGCTCATCGAGGATCGAAACATCCTTAAGCCGGAACTCGATGCTCCGTCGGTTCTCCCCCAGCCTGATGACCGCGCCTGCAATGTTGAGAGAGGATTTCGGAATTTGCCCGTTCACCGCTTTCTCGATGGTCGGCAGCAGGAAATCCATCGAGATTGGCCCCTGGTAGAGCCGCGCATAAAGGGCTCCCGTCAGGAGCACCGCCAGAACCGAAAGCGCGGTGAGGCAAATGCCGGTCACTTTCGCCGAGCGGCGCGTGGCTTTGCCAACGCCATCCTGAACAGACTGCGGGATGGCGTTCTTCAGGCGCGCCAACTGCACGGTCACGGGGCTCGTCAATCGCGACGTCACCGATGTGGAGCGCGGCGATTGCCTCACCAAGGCCCGGTCGTTATGAATTGGCGGTAGATGCTTGTTCATATGCCCACGTGTTTGCGCCGCCGACCCGTTTCAGCGACGAATTTCAACGTTCCCTACGCCCGACCTTGGGTCATCCAAATCGTCAAATTCAACTTACTACGGGAAGTCATTGCTCGTAACGCGCATTTACGGCGGCAGGCAGGCCGGTGTAAATTTTTTTCATCACGTTTTATAACTGTCATCACAATGACGTTAAGGACGCACCTACTAAAACGGAACAGGAAACCGGCGAATGATTAACGAAGGTGATGTGGCGCCCAGCTTTAAGTTGCCGAGCGACGGTGGCGGAGAATTCGATCTGTCGGCGCATGCAGGCAAAATCATCGTTCTTTATTTCTACCCAAAAGACGATACGACTGGATGCACGAAGCAGGCTCAAGGCTTCTCGGAGAACGTCGACAAGTTTTCCGCCCTCGGCGCTGAGATAGTGGGTGTTTCTCCGGATCCCGCAAAATCTCACGATAAATTCAAGACCAAGCATAACCTCGCCATCACACTGATTGCCGATCCAGATAAGCAGGCGATCGAGGCTTATGGCGTGTGGGCCGAGAAGAAGATGTACGGCAAAGCCTATATGGGCGTCGATCGCTCGACATTCCTGATCGGCCCGGACGGGCGCATCGCAAAGGTGTGGCGGAGCGTCAAGGTGCCCGGCCACGTTGAGGAAGTGCTGGCGGCTGTGGAGGCGCTAAAAATCAAAGCCTGGTTTCACCTTCAGGTACCCTAGCGGCGCGCCACTCAAGTTCAATAGACAAAAAATTGCGCGCACCGTTTGCGTGAACTATTGTCGTGATCAAGCGAAGGCGAGAAACGCCGGACACAAAAGGGAAACGACGATGGCGGCGGGTTATCACATTGAGGATTTGCAGATCGGCATGGAGGCGACTTACTCGCGCACGGTCACGGAGTCTGACATAAACCACTTCGCGGAAATCTCGGGCGACCATAACCCGGTCCATCTGGACGAAGCCTACGCTGCGGGCACGATGTTCAAAGGCCGTATCGCGCACGGCATCCTGAC
>JBGSLP010000368.1:0-3138 GCA_041740655.1 Alphaproteobacteria bacterium | reverse complement strand
TACCAAACACTCTCGTCTCAGAATACAGGCTTTTGAAAGCGTATTTTGGATTGAATGCGGTCATGGCGGAATTGGTAGACGCGCAGCGTTGAGGTCGCTGTGGGGCAACCCGTGGAGGTTCGAGTCCTCTTGACCGCACCATTTCGTTTTGCTCCGCCGTCCGTTGCGGGCAACTTTAGCGAAATTTAGCGCAAATTACACTGCTAGCACGTTTTCAGCCGTGGATGCCTGAGCACGCCCCACAATCGAGTGCCTTTGAGCGACGATTGAATTTTACGGCCTAAAGAGGCCAGCGGCCTCCTGCGTTACAGATGCGATGACGCGCCCGCTTGATCTCCGACCCCATGCTCCACCGCCTTGCGGATAAGCTCCGCAAAACTGCGGACTTCAAGCCGCCTCATCAGACGCGCGCGGTGAACCTCCACCGTTCTTTCGCTGATGCCGAGGCTGTAGGCGACCGATTTATTCTGCTGCCCCGACATGAGCAGGCGCAGAACGTCCATCTCACGCGGAGTGATAAGTTTACTCAGCGGTTGTCTGTTTTTCGGCGCAACGGGCTTTTCCGGCGGCTGAAAGCTGCGGGCCTGCGCAACGGCTTCCTTCAGCCGCTCCGGATCGCAGGGCTTTTCAACGAAATGCCGTGCGCCCCGCTGCATTGCGCGCACGACGATCGGTATGCTGCCATAGTTCGACATCATGACGACCGGCCAATCAGCACGGCGGCGGCTGAGGAATTCCATAACCGAGAGGCCGTCAATGCCAGGCATGCGCACATCGAGAACGACGCAACCTGGCTGCAGATGATCCAGCGCAGCGAGGAAACTTTGTCCATCATCAAATGTGCGGGTGTTGCAGTCCGGCGTGGAGAAGATTTTTGCGACCGCGTCTCTGTCGTCGTCGTTGTCGTCCACGACGTAGAGCCATGATTCGGCGGGCTTCGGCATCGAGCGCACGAAAGTGATGGGTTTCATATCGCATCTCCCCCTTTTGCAACTTAAACGAGAATTAACTTATTCCAAGGTTGAAAACGGCTGAAAGAAAAAAATCAATTAAAACGCGACTTTTACCTGTTTGGAAAGATTGTTTTTAACAAGATGTGTAAAAAGGCGCGTCTGTCTTGCTTATGCAAAGTTGCATCACCCCGCTTCGGCTTTTGGAAGCCGAATATGGAATGCGGCGCCTCTCCTGATATTGGGCGTAGATTCGAGCTTGATCGAGCCGCCTTGCGCCTCAATCACTTTCTTGACCAGCGCCAGACCCACGCCGCTACCGGGCTTTGCCGTCGACGACCTGGTTTTCTGGAATAATTTGAATACGGCGTCCTGATCGGCTTGCTCGATGCCAGGGCCATCGTCCGCAATCGAAATCTCCCACCAGCCATCCATTTCCGCCGTCGTGACTGTGATTGTCCCGACCGCGTTGTCGTGGTGCTTGATCGCGTTGTCGATGAGATTGCGCAACGCGAGATCTAGCGGGGCTATCGCTGTGTGAATGATGCGCGCCGGGCCGGTCGCACGGATGTCAAACATCTCCGCGCCGGGAATTGACTCCGTGATCTGCTGCACCAGTTCGCCGATGTCTATGCTTCCGGCTTGCGCGCGCTGGCTTCCCACCCGACAGTATTCCATCAAATCGGTCAGCATGGTTTCCATGCGGCGAACATGGCCGATGGCTTTCG
Source organism: Alphaproteobacteria bacterium (assembly GCA_041740655.1). Classification (GTDB taxonomy): domain Bacteria; phylum Pseudomonadota; class Alphaproteobacteria; order Rhizobiales; family Rhodomicrobiaceae; genus JAWXCE01. The sequence continues at coordinate 1,460 of JBGSLP010000368.1, read as the reverse complement.
TCGCAGCGCTTTCGCATGGCGAGGCGGATGCCGCCTGCGCCAGCACATCCTCGAGGGCGTACTGGATCGCGCGCAAGGGCGCACTCAGATCGTGGGCGAGGATCGACGCGAAATTCTGCAATTCGTCGTTGGCGCGAACGAGGTCGGTATTGCGGATTTCAAGCTCGCGGCTGGTCTGCACCGCTGCCGTCAGCACCTCGCCGAATGAAATGGCCCCGCCGACTGCGCCATCCGCCCGCCGCCACGGCTGATGATCGAAACGCGCCCACTCCCGGCGACCCTTCTCGATATCGAGCGAGGCAATGTCGGTCTGCGCGGCGGCGCCGTTCAGGCATTCATCGAGGAGGGCGAGATGGGGAGCGCCGGAAAACGGGGGCACATCGTCATAGGCGCGCCCTGCCAGCGGCTCCATTCCAAGGCCGAAATCCTCGGACCAGCGGCGCGTTGCGAACACGTAGCGCTTTTGGCGGTCGAACATGGCGATGGCGGCTGGCGCGTGGTCGATCACAAGGTCGATCAACTGTTGCTTCTCGATCATCTGCTCTTTGGCGAGGCGGTAATTGTCCTCGGCGATGCGCCGCGCCCTGATCTGCTTCGTCAGTTCGATTTCCAGATCCATGGGCGCGCCCAGCCGCGAGATGACGAGAAGATAAGTCTCCTCATGCGCGCGCCAGAACACCTCCATCGAGATTTTATCGGCTTGCCCCTTGAGCGCGCTGAGGCCAATCTTGGGGAGGGCGAAGGCGGTGCGCGCGTCGTCCTGGAGAGCCAGCAGATCGGTCTCAAGTCCGATGAAGGCGGGCGTCGCGGAGCAGATGGGTTGCTCAAGAGGTATCCATTCGGCAAGCCGGCCGTGGCGCCAGCGGGCGACGAGAGCGCTGTCGAGGGATGCGAACGCCATTAGCCCGTCGTCGACCAGATGTTCGGCCGACCGTAGCAGCTCGGTGTCGTTTGTCGACGCGCTCACAGCCCGGCCCTGTGGATGGCCTGTGCGAGGCCGCGAAACGCCGCGTGTACATTCATGCCCGATTTCGCGCTGGTCTTGACCGGGCCGGCGCCTGCCGGGAACAGGTGCGCTGGAATGTCGAATGTAGCGTCCGGGGCGAGGTCCTCCTTGTTCATAACGAAGGCGAGGGGGCGTCCGGGCAGCCGGATTTGAAACTCACGGGAAAAGCGCACCATGCTTTCATGTGTGGCTCGCCGTGTCAGATCGCCGACGATGAGCGCGCCCGCAAGGCCGCGAATGTGGATGCTGTCGAACACGCCATCGCCGAGGTCTCCGTCCAGATCCCACAGAACCAGCGTCATCGAACCCGCGTTGTCGTCGAGGTCCATCACATAGGTCGAAATGTCGACGCCGAGGGTTGGCAGATAATTGGCGTCGAACCGGTCATGCACGAGCCTTGCCGCCAGCGACGTCTTGCCAACCCCGACGTCGCCCAGCAGCAGTATTTTCTGCG
>JBGSLP010000367.1:0-3213 GCA_041740655.1 Alphaproteobacteria bacterium | reverse complement strand
GAACGCCATGGCGACATCTTCGTCGAAGTTATCCTCCTTCGCGAGGATGGAGCCCATTTGGAGGTTTTCGAACACGGACATGCGCGGAAAAATGCGACGCCCCTCCGGCGAATGCGCGATGGAGAGATGCATGATGTCGTGGGTCGGCAGATCGGTGATGTCGCGGCCATCGAATACGATCCGGCCCCGGCGCGCGCGCGGCTCGCCGCAAACGGTCATCATCAGCGTGGTTTTGCCCGCGCCGTTAGCGCCGATCAGGGTGACGATTTCACCTTGCCGGACCTCGATGTCCACGCCCTTCAGCGCCTGGATGTTGCCGTAGAACGTATCGACGCCGCTGATGTCGAGCAAAGGGCGCGTCATAGCTGCACCTCCGCCTCGACGGCCGCGACCTCATCGTCGTCCACTCCGAGATACGCGGCGATGACATGCGGGTCGTTGCGCACGAATTCCGGCGTGCCATCCGAGATTTTCCGGCCGTAGTCGAGCACCACGATGTGGTCGGAGATGCCCATGACGACGCCCATGTCGTGCTCGATCAGAAGGATGGACAGATCGTGCTTGTCGCGGATCCAGTTCAGCAGCGTGTTGAGTTCGGCGGACTCGCGCGGATTGAGGCCCGCCGCCGGTTCGTCGAGGCACAGGAGGAGCGGCTTGGTGCACATGGCGCGCGCAATTTCGAGGCGGCGCTGGTCGCCATAGCTGAGTTCGGCCGCCGCGTCGTCGGCCCGGTGGATGAGATTGGTCGCCTCCAGCCAGTAAATGGCGAGTTCCATGGCCTGCGCCTGCGCGCGCTTGTAGCTGGCGAGGCCGAAAATGCCCGCGACAGAGTAAAATGAGGCCCGCGAAAGCTCGTTGTGCTGCGCGACGAGCAGGTTTTCGAGCACCGTCATGCCGCCGAACAGCCGGATATTCTGGAACGTGCGCGCAACCTTGGCGTCCGCCGAGATTTTGTGGCCTTCCATGCGTTCCAGCAGGAAGAGCGCGCCGTCGTCGGAGGCAGCCGAGACGCCGCCGGACGCTGTCAGTTGGTCGATGAGCTGGAGTGCGGATGGCCCGCCGTGCACGAGCGTCATGCGCCCCTCGGACGGTTTGTAAAACCCGGTGATGCAGTTGAATACGGTGGTTTTGCCCGCGCCGTTCGGGCCAATGATCGCGGTGATCTCGCGGCGCTTCGCCTCGAACGAGAGGCTGTCGACGGCGACAAGGCCGCCGAAGCGCATGGTGAGATTTTCAACCCGCAGGATCGCGTCAGCGCTCATCCACGGCCCTCCGTGACGAGATCGGTCGGGATGGCCTTCGCCTCTTTCAGCGTGGCGGAGGGGATGCGCGTCGAGACAAGGCCGCGCGGTCGCCATGTCATCAGCATCACCATGGACGCGCCGAAAATCAGCAGCCGGTACTCCTCAAGGTCGCGGAAAAATTCGGACGAACCGATAAGCGCGATGGACGCGATGACGACGCCGATCTGGCTGCCAAGCCCGCCGAGCACGACGATCGCCAGCACCAGCGCGGATTCGTGAAAGGTGAACGACTCCGGGCTGATGAAGCCTTGCCGCGTCGCAAAGAATGAGCCAGCGAAACCGGCGAACATCGCGCCTATGGCGAACGCCGACAGTTTCGTCGTCACCGTGTTGATGCCCAGCGAGCGGCAGGCGATCTCATCCTCGCGCAATGCCTCCCAAGCACGCCCGATGGGCAGGCGCCGCAGCCGCTTGGTGACGAAATTTGTGAACAGCGCCAAAGCTAGGATGACGTAATAGAAAAAGATGATGCGGTGGGCGGAATTGAATTCGAGCCCGAAGAAAGCATGAAATCCGTCTTCGGAGCGGTTAAACGGCAGTCCGAAAAAGCTCAGTTGCGGCACGTTGTTGATGCCGTTCGAGCCGCCGGTGAGGCTCTGCCAGTTGATAAGCACGATGCGGATGATCTCGCCGAACGCCAGCGTCACAATGGCGAGATAATCTCCTCGCAATCGCAAGACCGGAAATCCGAGGATGACGCCGAAAAAGGCGGCGAAGAGGCCGGCCAACGGCAGGCAGACCCAGAACGACCATCCGAACTCGGTGGCGATCAGCGCATATGAATACGCCCCGACGGCGTAAAACGCGACATAGCCTAGATCAAGCAATCCGGCGAGGCCGACGACCACGTTCAGGCCCCAACCGAGCATGATATAGGTGACGACCTGCGTTGCCGTGTCCATGGCGTATCGCTGTTGCGGTCCTGCGACCAGCAGAGGCAGCACGAGCGCAATGATCAGCAGCGCGGGGGCCAGTTCGGACAGCAGGTCGCGGGTGAGCGATTTTGCGTTCAGACCCATGTGCGCCTGGCCAGTTTGTGGCCTTGTCCAACTGACGAAAATGCGCAGCAGGCGAGCCAGCAGCATCGCCGTCAGCACGGCGAACACGCCCATCAGCGCAACGCTCAACAGGCTGAAGGCGGTTTCAACACGGTCTCCCCAAGCCTCGGAGAACCCGACCGAGCCTGAAAGCGCCATAAACGCTTCCCTCGCGCCGGGCGCCGCAAAGAAAATGCCCCCGACGATGTATAGAAATGGAAGTGACAGGATGAGCGCGCGCTTATAGCCGGTGAAGTCGTCAGAGGCCGCTGATGGCGCTATGGGCGCCTCGCGCCGCCAAACGAATACGTCCAGCAGAAAACGGCCCACAGCGACGGCCAGCGAGAGGCCGATCGCATATTCCCATTGATAGGTAAGCGCGAGTTTCTCCTGCTGCGGAGCGGTCACGATGCCGACCAGCGAGCCGAAAAGAACGAATGCGATAAGCCCTGCAAGGCCTGCGTCGCGGAGCGCCTCTGCTATAACCGGGCGCGGAGCCTCGCCCGCCGCTATCGCCTCGCTTGTCGCCATCCTCAGACTTTCTCCACTTCAGGGCGTCCGAGCAGACCGGACGGTAGAAAGATCAGAACGATGGCGAGAATTGAAAAGGCCGCGACGTCTTTATAAGCGGTGTTGAAGTAGCCCGCCCAGAACACCTCGATCAGGCCAATGATCATGCCGCCGAGCATGGCGCCGGGAAGCGAGCCGATGCCGCCCAGCACCGCCGCCGTGAACGCCTTGATGCCCGCGATGAAGCCAATGAAGAAGTCGATAACGCCGTAATAGACCAGATACATGCAGCCAGCGACCGCCGCGAGCGCCGCGCCCATGACGAAGGTTAGCGAAATCGTGCGGTTGACGTTGACGCCCGA
>JBGSLP010000366.1:0-2642 GCA_041740655.1 Alphaproteobacteria bacterium | reverse complement strand
AAAAGGGCGTCTCTGAGCTTGACCGCGGAGAGGGTATCGACGAGGCGGACATGCTGAAGTTCTGGCGACAAACTGGCGTTGCATGAAGCTTGTATATGCGCCGGGGGCGAGACTGCAGCTACAGGCCATATTCTCATATTTACAGGAACGCAGTCCCCAGGCAGCCCTCAAGGTTTTGTCGCAGATACGTCGAACCGCAGAGCGACTGAAAACAAATCCCCGTCTCGGCCGGGTGACGAATCTGCCCGGCTTGTTCGTTCTTATCGAAACCCGATATCGGTATCGGCTGTTTTACCGCATCAACGATGAAGCCATTGAAATTATCCGTATCCTTCATCGCGCACAGCAAAAGTGACGTGGCGAGACAGCATTGATAGCTGCGAATTGATGCAGCATATTCCAAGTGACCTAAAAGAAGCTAAGTAGCAGGCATGGCGAAAGCGCAGAAGCAGACTGGCATGGCCGAGCGACCGCAGGCTCCGTTCGATACGGGCGGGCCGCTGCTGCCCATGATCGCGGAGCATCCGCTGATGTCGGGCGCGACGCCAGCGTTCGTGCCGCATCGGCCAGTGCGACCGGCGCCGAATATGGGCGGCATCCCGTTTCGCATTCAGTCGGAGTTCGAGCCGAAGGGCGATCAGCCGGCGGCAATCGCCGAACTTGTCAGCGGGGCCAACGCGCAAGAGCGCGATCAGGTGCTGCTCGGCGTGACCGGCTCAGGCAAAACGTTCACCATGGCCAAGGTGATCGAGGCGACGCAGCGGCCCGCGCTTATCCTCGCGCCGAACAAGACGCTCGCCGCGCAGCTCTACGGCGAGTTCAAAAACTTTTTCCCCGACAACGCCGTCGAGTATTTCGTCTCCTATTACGATTACTACCAGCCCGAGGCCTACGTCCCGCGCACCGACACGTATATCGAGAAGGAATCGTCGATCAACGAGCAGATCGACCGGATGCGCCACGCCGCGACGCGCGCGCTGCTCGAACGCGATGACGTGATCATCGTGGCGTCGGTGTCGTGCATTTACGGCATCGGGTCGGTCGAGACCTACACCGCGATGACGTTCGAGCTGACGGTGGGCGACAAGGTCTCGCAGCGCCAGCTGATCACCGACCTCGTGGATTTGCAATACAAGCGCAACAACGTCGATTTCTCGCGCGGCGCTTTCCGGGTGCGCGGCGATACGATTGAAGTCTGGCCCTCGCATCAGGAAGATCGCGCATGGCGCATCGCCCTGTTCGGCGACGAGATCGAAGGGCTGACCGAATTCGATCCGCTGACCGGCCAAAAGACCGGCGAATTCCAGACCTTCAAATTCTTCGCAAACTCGCACTATGTGACGCCGAAAGCGACCATGGGTCAGGCCATAATCGGCATCCAGAACGAGTTGCAGCAACGCCTCGAGGAAATGCACGCCCACGGCCGCCTGCTCGAGGCCCAGCGGCTGGAGCAGCGCACGAATTTCGACCTCGAAATGCTGCAGGCCACCGGCTCGTGCAACGGCATCGAGAACTATTCACGCTGGCTGACGGGCCGCAAGCCGGGCGAGCCGCCGCCGACGCTGTTCGAATATATACCCGACAACGCTCTCGTTTTTGTCGACGAAAGCCACGTCACCATCGGCCAGCTCAACGCGATGTTCAACGGCGACCGCCGCCGCAAATGGACGCTCGCCGAGCATGGATTTCGCCTGCCATCATGCATGGACAACCGCCCCCTCAAATTCGAGGAGTGGAACGCCATGCGCCCGCAAACCGTCTACGTGTCCGCAACGCCGGGCAAATGGGAGATGGAGCAGACCGGCGGCGTATTTGCCGAGCAGGTCATCCGCCCGACCGGCCTCATCGACCCGCCGGTGGAAATTCGCCCCGCGAAGACGCAGGTGGATGACGTCATCGACGAAGTGCGGCGCGTGGCCGAGGCCGGGTATCGCAGCCTCGTGACGACGCTTACCAAGCGCATGGCGGAGGATCTGACCGAGTACATGCATGAGCAAGGGCTGCGCGTGCGCTATATGCATTCGGACGTGGAGACGCTGGAGCGCATCGAGATCATCCGCGATCTGCGGCTCGGCGCGTTCGACATCCTTATCGGCATCAACCTGCTGCGCGAGGGGCTGGACATCCCCGAATGCGGTTTCGTCGCAATCCTCGACGCGGACAAGGAGGGCTTTCTGCGCTCCGAGACCTCGCTTATCCAGACCATCGGCCGCGCCGCGCGCAACGTCGATGGCCGCGTCATTCTCTACGCCGACGGCATGACCGGCTCGATGGAGCGCGCCATCGGCGAAACCGAACGCCGTCGCACCAAGCAGATCGCCTACAACACCGCAAACGGCATCACCCCGCAGTCGATCAAAAAGCAGATCGGCGACATCATGGGCAGCGTCTACGAGCGCGATCACGTGCTGGTGGATGCGGGCCCCGGCTTCGGCGAAGGCAATCAGGCGCCGCTCATCGGGCATAATCTGGCCAGCGTGATTTCGGGCATGGAAGTCCGCATGCGCGAGGCCGCCGCCGACCTGAATTTCGAGGAGGCCGCACGCTTGCGCGATGAGGTGAAGCGCCTGCGGATGGTCGAGTTGACGGTGTCCGACGACCCGCTCGCGCGGCAGTCCGCCGTCGAGGATCGCGCGGGCAAG
>JBGSLP010000365.1:0-2495 GCA_041740655.1 Alphaproteobacteria bacterium | reverse complement strand
ATTGACCAGAAGACCCAAACCGAGCTTGAGGCCGCCGCGTTCAGGCGGCTGCTGGAGCATCTGCGGGCGCGCACCGACGTGCAGAACATCGACCTGATGAACCTGGCCGGGTTTTGCCGCAACTGCCTTTCCAACTGGTATCAGGATGCCGCGCGAGAAAAGGGCGTCGAGGTCTCGAAAGATGATGCGCGGACGCACGTTTACGGCATGCCGTATGATGAATGGCGCGCTGCGCATCAGATAGAGGCGACGCCTGAACAGGCCGCGGCTTTCAAGGCGACCGCGCCAAAGCACTGATTCGGGTGCGGCAAAGCCGCGTCAAGCTGCGGAAATGACATTTCACCCGCTTAACGCAAGGCTTGGATAGAACTGCGCCGCGCATTGATTTGCCGGCGCTTGCCCTCTAGCGTCGCAATCTCATACCTCCGGCCGTTATCCTCGGCTGGCGCTTCGCAGGAGACCCCGCATGAATCAGATGGCCCGCGTGAATCAGATGGAACCTGCCGAGCCGGAAGATGGCCTGCATAACAGCGCCCGCGATCAGCTCAAGACAATCGTCGAGCGCATCGAGCGTCTGGAGGAGGAGAAAGCTGCGCTTTCGGCCGATCTGCGCGAGGTTTACGCGGAGGCGAAAGGCAACGGCTTTGATACGAAAGCGTTGCGCGCCGTCGTCCGCATCCGCAAGCAGGATATGTCGGAGCGCCGGGAGCAGGAAGCCGTTCTGGCGACCTACATGCAGGCGCTTGGCATGCTGGAGGCGATGTAAGCGCACCTAACATCGCTAACCGCGACCAAGCTTCGCTATGGCGCGGCGAGGTTCGACGCGGTTTTGGTGATCGTGCTACTCGTCGCCTCGTTCGCGACGAACTTGCTGATCGCGCCGCTTACGGCCTTGCCGGTGAAGCGCTGCGCCCAGTACATGCCCTGATACTGCGGTCCGCGCTCCAGTGCGACGTTCACTTTGGCGTCCGCATCGGAGAACAGAACCTGTATTTTGCTCACGACGGGCCGGGCCTCTTTTGAGAAATCGGCATAGGCCAGCGGCGAGTCGGTTAGGAACGGCAGGATCGGAAATGGCTGGTAGCTTTCCTCATCCGGATGGTCGTCGTCGTAATCGGGGGCGCGAGCGATCTGATCATTTGATATTTCACGCTCGTTGCGGGGCAGTGCGGCGGTCACGAAGCCTCTGGAATAGTCCTTTTGCTCCGGCGCATTCGGATTGATCGGCTGTTGGACAATCGGAACAGGCGTTGGCGTTATGACAGGCTCCGGCTGGACTTCGACGGGCGGCCGTGAGCTAAGAAGCGGCAGTCGGGGCGTGACCGGAGCGAGCTCCTCGCGGGCGCGGCTTCCGCCCAGCCCCAGATTGGTCGGCCCGAGGCTCGCAAGGATCGGAGCGGGCGCCGGCGCGGTGTTGCGGTTCAAGAGCCGCTGCGTGACGATAGGAAGCGTGCCGCCTCTCGCTTCAAGTTTCGCCAGAGCGATACGGAAATCCTCGCGGGTGATTGGTTTGCCATCGGACGGCGTGTGTTTCGATTTGCCAGATGGAAACAGGATCGCAAGCTCCTGACGCGGAATTTTTGGCCAGTGGCGCACATTGCCCGTGTCTATGTGAATAAACGGCAGCGCTGAGGTCGGATAATAACCGACGCCGCCCTTTTCGCGCACAAGCGCCGAGTTGCGAAGCTGCTTTACAGCGACATCAGGGAAATGGATGTCGGCGGCTTGGCCGGTGATATGGCGGCTTTGCCGCGCCTGACCGCCGCCGGAGCGCCGCATCTTTTCATTGGTCGCGCCGGAGCGATGGCCGGAGACGATATGGATCGGCTTCTGCGACTTCAGCTCGCGGTGAATCTCCCACATCAGATCGAGGAGAACGGGGTCCATCTTGGTGGACACGTTACGCCGCCAGTCGCGCATGAAGACGTTAAACTTTTCCAGCGCCTCGGGGACGAATTTGCCGTCCCGTTTGAAGACGAGCGATAAGGTTTCTTTTGTGTGAATGTTGTAAAGCGCGATGGCGCGCTCGTCGCCTGCCGCGACTGAGGTTGTTGCAAAACCGGACAGCGAGATTGCGGCGAGACCGCATACGGCTGCGCTTAGCGCGCCGAAAAGCAGGCGTCGGTTCATGCATGTACTCTTCGTTTTGGACTTCGTCGTCCGTTCAAAAGCTGCCGTTCCTGGATGTTAGTCCACTGAGGCTCTTGCAATGCGCACAACTTCCGGATGACGAACTTACTGATGTGACTATCGGCGGGCATTGGTTAAAAAAACAATAACAATGGAAATGCGGGAAAAAAAAGGCGGCGCTTGCGCAACAGGCAAGCCGTTTCTGATGTGGTTAATCGGTCGGCGTGTAAAAAGACCGTCAGAAAAGGCTTCCTGACGGCTTTTTATTGTGTGAATATTTAGTCAAACCAGAAGAAACCGGTGTTGGCTGGGCGCCTCCGTGGAGGCGGCTCCGCATACTCCTGGCGCACGGGGCGACGCTTCAC
>JBGSLP010000364.1:0-8128 GCA_041740655.1 Alphaproteobacteria bacterium | reverse complement strand
TGCTCATCCAGCGCGGCACGCTGAAGGTCGGCCAGATCGTGGTCGCCGGACGCGCGTGGGGTCGCGTTCGTGCGCTCATCGACGATAAGGGCGAGTATGTGGCGACAGCGGGGCCATCAGTTCCTGTCGAGGTTTTGGGCTTCGACAGCGCGCCAGAGGCTGGCGATCCGTTCGCCGTGGTGGAGAGCGAAGCACGCGCCCGCGAGTTGACCGAATATCGCGTCAAGAAGCTGCGCGACGTCCGCTCGGCTGGCACGACGGGGCGCACATCGCTCGAACAGATGATGGGCCAACTCGCCAAGGCTGGCAAAAAAGAGTTCATGCTCATCGTCAAGGGCGACGTGCAAGGCTCGGTCGAGGCCATTACGGCGGCGCTCGAAAAGCTGGGCACCGACGAGGTCGCGGCGCGCGTCGTGCACTCCGGCGTCGGCGGTATCACCGAGTCCGACATCTCGCTTGCGGGCACGGCAAACTCGATCATCATCGGCTTCAACGTCCGAGCCAATGTTCAGGCCCGCGCGGCGGCCGAGCGCGATGGCGTCGAAATCCGCTATTACAACGTGATTTACAATCTCGTCGACGATGTGAAAGCGGCCATGTCCGGCCTGCTCTCGCCGACTCTGCGCGAAAACTTCCTCGGCAACGCCGAAATCCTGGAGGTGTTCGACATCACCAAGGTCGGCAAGGTTGCGGGCTGCCGCATCACCGAGGGCAAGGTCGAGCGCGGCGCAAGCGTTCGCCTCGTCCGCGACAGCGTGGTTATCCACGAGGGCAAGCTTTCGGTGCTGAAGCGCTTCAAGGACGATGTGAAGGAAGTGCAGACCGGCCAGGAGTGCGGCATGTCGTTCGAGGGCTATCACGACCTCAAAAAGGGCGACATCATCGAGTGCTACCGCGTCGAAACCATCCAGCGCTCGCTCTGATCGCGCGCTGAACCACTGCCGATTAAGAAGTATCGAAAATGCCGAAACAGGTAGCGGCCAAGGGCCCATCACAGCGTCAGCTTCGCGTCGGCGAGGTGATCCGCCATGCGCTCGCCGAGATGTTCATGCGCAGCGAGATCGTCGATCCGGAGCTGGACGGCGAGATCGTTCAGGTGACGGAGGTCAAGGCCAGCCCGGACTTGCGACAGGTGACCGCGTTCGTTGCGCCGCTCGACATGACCGCCCGCGACAAGGTGCTGGCGGCGCTTGTGCGTAACCAGAAATTCGTGCGCGGCGCGCTGGCCAAGCGCATCGATCTGCGCTATGTGCCGGAGATCACCTTCAAGCTTGACGTCACGCTCGATCAGGCGGAGAAAGTCGAGAAAATCCTGAAATCGCCGCACGTCGCCCGCGATTTGCAATAACCGTCCGCACACCGTTCAAGGAATCCAAATGGCTAAACCGCGCGGCCGGAAGCTCAATGGCTGGCTCATTCTCGACAAGCCGCAAGGGCTGATCTCCAATCAGGCGCTCAACCGCGTGAAGCGCTTCTTCAATCCGCAGAAAGCGGGCATGGCGGGCATCCTCGATCCGCTGGCGACCGGCATCCTGCCCATAGCGTTTGGCGAGGCGACCAAGACCGTCGCGCATGTGGTCGACAGCTCGAAAAGCTACCGCTTCACCGTGCGCTGGGGCGCGGCGACCGACACCGATGACGCCGACGGCCAGCCGATCAAGACCAGCGAAGAGCGGCCAACGCGCGAGGCTATCGAGGCGGCGCTTCCCGCATTCACCGGCGAAATCATGCAGACGCCGCCGCGCTACTCGGCCATCAAGGTGCAGGGCGAGCGCGCCTACGATCTGGCGCGCGACGGCGAGGTTTTTGAGCTGCAGGAGCGGCCCGTGCATGTGATGTCGCTGCGCGTGGTGGAGATGCCGGATGACAACACCTGCATTTTCGAGGCGGATTGCGGCAAGGGCACCTATGTGCGGTCTATCGCACGCGATCTCGGCGAAACGCTCGGTTGCCTTGGGCACATCGCGGCGCTGCGGCGCACCCGCGTCGGCGCCTTCAGCGAGCATGCATCCGTCCGGCTCGATGAAATCGAGGCTGCCGTCGCCGAGGGCGACATGACGCTCGACCGCTTTATCGCGCCGGTCGAGGCCGCGCTAGACGGCATTCCGGCGCTGACCGTCAGCCGCAACGACGCGCAAACGCTGCGGCGGGGGCAGGCTATTCTAATGCGCGGGCAGAGCGCGCCCATCATGAAGGGCAGCATTTACGCGCTGTCGGACGGCGTTCTCGTCGCCATCGGCGAAGTGGAAAAGGGCGAGTTGCACCCGTTGCGCGTGTTCAATATCTGAGTGCATTCAAACTGCTTGCGGTTTGCGACTGTGCGCCGTACAAACTCATTCTCATGACCGCGCTGGACGACATCCCGGCGTTGGCCCAACCCATCCCAACCAAAGGAGATGACGATGTCGATCACGCCGGAGCGCAAGGAAGCGCTCATTAAAGAATATGCGATCAACGACACCGACACCGGATCGCCGGAAGTACAGGTCGCGATCCTGACATCGCGCATCCTCACGCTCACCGAGCACTTCAAGACGCACAAGAAAGACAACCACTCGCGCCGCGGCCTTCTGAAAATGGTCAGCCAGCGTCGCCGTTTGCTCGACTATGTGAAGTCGAAAGATGATGCGCGTTATCGCACGCTGATCGAGCGTCTCGGCATCCGCCGCTAGACGCGCCGCATACCTCAGACGGATTGTGCTGCCCTGCCCCCGAGGCGGGGCAATTACGTGCGCTTTCCGCTACCCCTAGCAGGGTTTTTGAGTTAATCGTTACCCGTCAAATCAAAGATGACAGACAAGCCGCTGGCGAAGGGTTCGCCGGCGTTACACGAATTGGAAAATCAAGAATGTTCGATATTTGCAAAGAAGAAATTGAGTGGGGCGGACGCACGCTGAAGTTTGAAACGGGTCGCATTGCGCGGCAGGCTGACGGCGCGGTGCTGGTGCAGTATGGCGAGACGTCGGTACTCGCGACGGTGGTTGGCGAACGCAAGCCGAAGCCTGGCATCGACTTTTTCCCCCTCACGGTGAATTATCAGGAACGCACATACGCGGCGGGCAAAATTCCCGGCGGCTACTTCAAGCGCGAAGGCCGCCCGTCCGAAAAGGAAACGCTGGTTTCGCGACTTATCGACCGCCCTATCCGCCCGCTGTTCGTCGAAGGCTTCAAAAACGAGACGCAGATCATCATCACCGTGCTCAGCCATGACATGGAGAACGATCCCGACGTCGTGTCGATCATCGCGGCATCGGCTGCGCTCACGATCTCGGGCCTGCCATTCATGGGCCCCATCGGCGCCGCGCGCGTCGGCTACATCAGCGGCCAATATGTGCTCAACCCGCTCGTCGATCAGATCAAGGGCGGAGCGGAACTGGATCTCGTCGTGGCGGGCACGGCGGACGCCGTGCTGATGGTCGAGTCCGAGGCGAAGGAGCTGTCGGAGGAGGTTATGCTCGGCGCCGTCGTGTTCGGTCAGGAAAGCTTCCAGCCCGTCATCGAGGCGATCATTCGTCTGGCGGAGCAGGCGGCGAAAGAGCCGTGGGCGCTCGCCGATGTGGTCAAGAACGATTATGAGTCGAAGGTTAAAAAGCTGGCTGAGAAAGACCTGAAAAAGGCTTACTCCATCGCCGGCAAGCAGGAGCGTCAGGACAAGGTCGCCGAGGCCAAAACTAAAGCGAAAGCCGAATTGCTGGCGGCCGACGCTGACGCCACCGAGGGCGTGAAGCTCGCCGAAGCATTCAAATCGCTGGAGAAAAACGTCGTTCGCGGCAACATCCTGAAAACCGGCATGCGCATCGACGGTCGCGACCTGACGACCGTGCGGCCCATCCTGTCCGAAGTCGGCATTCTGCCCCGCACGCACGGATCGGCGCTGTTCACGCGCGGCGAAACGCAGGCGATCTGCGTGGCGACGCTCGGCACCGGTGAGGACGAGCAGTGGATTGACTCGCTCGACGGCACCTACAAGGAAACCTTTCTGCTGCATTACAACTTCCCGCCCTTCTCGGTCGGTGAAACGGGTCGCGTCGGTTCGCCTGGACGCCGCGAAATCGGCCATGGCAAGCTTGCTTGGCGCGCTATCCGGCCAGTTCTGCCAAGCGCGGAGCAGTTCCCCTATACGCTGCGCGTCGTGTCGGAAATCACCGAGTCGAACGGCTCCTCGTCCATGGCGACGGTGTGCGGTTCGTCTCTCGCGCTGATGGACGCGGGCGTGCCGCTCGCACGGCCTGTCGCGGGTATCGCCATGGGATTGATCAAAGAGGGCGAGAGCTTCGCCGTGCTTTCGGACATCCTCGGCGATGAGGATCATCTGGGCGACATGGACTTCAAGGTCGCGGGCACCGAGCAGGGCATCACCTCGCTTCAGATGGATATCAAGATCACCGGCATCACAACCGGCATCATGAAAACCGCGCTGGAGCAGGCCAAGGGCGGACGCATGCACATCCTCAACGAAATGTCGAAGGCCATCACCGGCGCCCGCGCCGAGCTTGGTGAGTTCGCGCCGCGCATCGAGACCATCACGATCCCGACTGACAAGATCCGCGAAGTTATCGGCTCGGGCGGCTCGGTCATTCGCGCGCTCGTGGAAGAAACCGGCGCCAAGATCGACATCTCCGACGACGGCACTGTCAAAATCGCCGCCGCTAATCTCTCGTCGATCAGCGATGCGATCGCCCGCATCAAGGCCATTACGTCCGAGCCGGAAGTCGGCATGATCTACAAAGGCAAGGTCGTGAAGTGCGTTGAGTTCGGCGCCTTCGTGAATTTCTTCGGCCCGAAGGACGGCCTCGTGCACGTCTCGCAGCTTTCCAACAAGCGCACGCAGAACGTGAAGGACGTGGTCAAGGAAGGCCAGGAAGTTTACGTGAAGCTCGTCGGTTTTGACGACCGCGGCAAAGTGAAGCTTTCCATGCGCGGCGTCGACCAGAAAACTGGCAAGGAAGTGAAGGAATCCGACATGGAGGACGCCGCAGAATAACTGCGGGCGTCGTCATATGCGCACATCGGACGCGAGTATAATCATGGGGCTGAGGCGATAAAAAAGCGCCCGGCCTTTTTCATTTCGGGAGGCAGCATGAAAAGACTGATCGCAGGGTTGCTGGCGCTTGCCGCAACGTCAACGGGAGTAGCCGCGCAGGCCGAGGGGCCGGGCGCTATGGCCGACGTGCATGTGCGGCGCGCGCTGATGTTGGTTTTAAAGCAAATCCACCTGACGCAATGCGGCGAGAACAAGCGCTGCGAGCCAGCCACGTCCGAGGAATATGATACGCCGCCGATACCGCTCGCCGTCGCCCGGCGCATTATCCAGTCCGGCGTATCGTCTGGGGCGGCGCAATGGTGCGGCCTCGACTGGCAGCAGACCATTTTCGTGCCAATGATGCGCTCGTTACGCGAGGGCGAAAAATGGAGCGACCGGCAGCTTGCTATCGCTGCCCTGATGCACGGAGTCTATCAGGGCCAGACCGCCGGACCGCTCATGGCGCGGGGCCAGTGCGATGAGGAAACCCGCGCCGGCGTAACAAAAGCCGCCCCGGACTGGAGCAAACCTGTCGGCTAGACCCGGCGCTCGACCATCAGGTTTTTGAGGCTGGCGATGGCTTTTGCGGGGCTGAGGCCTTTCGGGCATGTCTTCGCGCAGTTCATGATCGTGTGGCAGCGGTAGAGCCGGAACGGGTCTTCGAGCGCGTCGAGCCGCTCGCCGGTCGCCTCGTCGCGGCTGTCGATCACCCAGCGATAAGCCTGCAGCAACGTGGCGGGGCCAAGGAAGCGATCTTCGTTCCACCAATAGGACGGGCACGCGGTTGAGCAGCAGGCGCACAGGATGCACTCGTATAGACCGTCAAGCTGCGCGCGATCTTCCGGGCTTTGCGCCCACTCCTTCTCCGGAGTCACCGTCTCTGTTTTCAGCCAAGGCTCAATGGAGCGATGCTGCGCGTAAAAATGAGTCATGTCCGGCACGAGATCTTTCACGACGCTCATGTGAGGCAGCGGGTAAATGCGCACGTCGCCCGACATTTCCTCGATCGCCTTTGTGCAGGCGAGCGTGTTGACGCCGTCAATGTTCATCGAGCACGAGCCGCAGATGCCCTCGCGGCACGAACGGCGGAAGGTAAGCGTAGGATCGATCTCGTTCTTGATCTTGAACAGCGCGTCGAGCACCATCGGCCCGCATTCGCTAAGGTTCACATGATACGTGTCCGTGCGTGGATTTTTCTCATCGTCCGGCGACCAGCGGTAAATCTGGAAAGCTTTCCACTCGCCGCTCTCGCTTGGCTCGTTCCAGACTTTGCCTTTTTGAATTGTCGAGTTTTTCGGAAGCGTAAGCTGAACCATTCTATATTTCCGTCTCTGGATTGATGCTGGCGTCCAACAAGACCTGGACGCCTAACGATGCTGCGAATTTACGACTGCGTTAACATTTGGCCGGAGAGCTTGAATGCGACTGTCGATTTCAGAATAGCTAGCCGTCTTGGAGAAATATTTCTCATGAACCAGACGCGCGCCTTCAGTTTTGGATAGACGAAGCTCAGAGTCAGAAAGCAACCGAGAAACATAACTTGCGAATTCATGAGGGTTGTCGGTGACGAAGCCAGCTTCGTCGAACTGATGTGGCGCGGATGGATCGACGCCAACAGAGGTTGTGACAATAGGACATCCGTAAGTTATCGCTTCTGCGACTTTTATCTTAATGCTGACGGTGCCATTTCTCAGCGGTGAAATCGCCATCGCCGCCCGCTCATACTCCGCCGAAATATCTGACACTCGCCCAACAAGATCGACATTCTCACTGACATTTTTGACGGCTTCTGCAACCTTTCCGACCACACGCAAGCGTGCGCTTTTATTGCCGCGCACGACAGCAGGCCACATTTCGCGGATAAACCAGTTTATGCCGTCTGAATTCGGCCCAGTATTGTTGCCAACAAATATAACGTCAGTCGCCGTTGGGTTGAATTTTTTCGCCCTGAAGTGAGCGCCTGTCTTCACCACCAAAATATCCTTTTCCGGGAAGACTGATCTTAACGCGCTGGCGTCGTCGTCGTTCGTCGCGGCAATGATGTTCGAACTGGAAAATTCTCTGATTTTGAAATCGGGTATCGCGTTCTGGGACTTAGCCTGTTCCGAGCTGTCAAGGCCGAGCATCCGGCCTGGAATGATCGATGGAAGAGCAATAACCAGGGCATTTGAGCCAACGAACATCGATGACAGTTTGGTGGCGTCAAAACATAGAATAATGACATCCGCTTTGTGCTCCACCTGACTCCTTATCCAGTCGAGTTCTGCGCCGCCGCAAGTTTCGTCAGAAGACAGATCCGGCTGCTTGTTACCGGAGGCGATCTTTTTCGCAAACTTGAGCCCGAAACCTAGTGCGTCAGTGCTCAGAACGCAGTTCCTGAACTTTATGGCATTCCGAACATTGTAGGATGCAAAGCGGTTGATCGGATACGGACTAATATAAAAAGGCGCGGTGCGTCCTCGCTGCATGTCCGAGACGACAAAATGCACATCGTGACCTTGATCAACAAAATGCGACGCAAGTGATATTACGTATTCCGCGTCGCCACCAAAAAAAGACTCGTACGGATATGTCTCTACGAAAACAATTTTAGCCATATGACAGTATATCCCATAGATGGATGTCAGCTACGACCATTTAAAATTGTTTGCAGGCTCAGTCCATACCGAGTTCAGTTTACTCTAATAAACTCGGGCTTTTGGTTCTATGTAGTTAACGTCGTTGGTTAGTGTGCGCGTATGCACCGGACGATAGTCGAGGCGCACCGTCTTGCGATCTGTATCCGCGAACGCGGTGGTGTGCTTCATCCATTCGGCGTCGTCGCGGTCGGGGAAATCCTCGCGTGCATGCGCGCCGCGGCTTTCCTGCCGGTTGAGAGCGCCGACGACCGTCACCGCCGCCTGGCAAATCATGTTGTCGAATTCCAGCGTCTCGATCAGGTCGGAGTTCCAGATCAGGGTGCGGTCGGTCACAGCTATGTCGTCCGCTCCGTTCCAGACTTCCTGAACCAGATCGCGCCCCTCGGCCAGGACCTCGTGGGTGCGGAAAACAGCGCAGTTATTCTGCATGGTGCGCTGCATTTTCGCGCGCAGAACCGCTGTCGGG
>JBGSLP010000363.1:0-6228 GCA_041740655.1 Alphaproteobacteria bacterium | reverse complement strand
CTGGATTTTGCGGTGCACCTCGGCGACTACATTTATGAGGGCGCTTACGAGCATTTCCGCATCAAGTTCGGTCGCCCGACTGCCCGCCGCCTGCGCTACGACCGCTACACCGACGCCATGGAGCCGATCCGGATCGCAAGCCTTGGCGAGTTTCGCCGCCGTTACGCCGAGTATCGCATGGACGCGGATTTGGCCGAAGCGCACCGCGTCATGCCGTGGATCGTGACGTGGGACGACCATGAGATCGAAAACGATTATGCGGCGCTCATCCCGCTACAAGGCGATGCAGCCGAGTTCGCCGCCAAGCGCAAGAACGGTTATCAGGCCTATTTCGAGAACATGCCAATCCGCCTCTCCGCCCTCCCCGTGGTGGGCGACGCTCGCCAGCTTTATCGCCGCTTCGATTTTGGCAAGCTGTTGCGCCTCCACGTGCTGGACGAGCGCCAATATCGCGATGCGCAGGCGTGCAAGCCGGGCGGCAATCTCATTGACCCCGCCAAGTGCCCCGATCTCGCGGCGGAGCGGCAGATGCTCGGCGCGCAGCAGCTCGAGTGGCTGAAGGATGGCCTCGCCAACTCACCCGCGCTGTGGAATGTGCTGGCGCAGGGCGTCATGTTCACCCCAGCCGACGCTCGCCGCGATGATGCCGAGCCATTCAAGGTCTGGCATGACGCGTGGTCGGGCTATCCATGGGCGCAAGGCAATGTGATGAGCCTGCTGGAGCAGAACGCGGCTAAAAACCCGGTTTTCATCACCGGGGATATCCACTCGCATTGGGTGACCAAGGTGCGGCGACGGATGCCGGATGGCAAATTCGGACCGACGCTGGCGCCGGAGTTCGTCTCCACCGCTATTTCTTCGAATTTGAACGACCGGCCGGACGCGGAGCGCAGAAACAGTGACGTGGTGGTCTTTCATAACGGCAAGCGTCACGGGTACTGCCTCGCGGAGGCCAGCGCGGCCGAATTCAAGACTACAATGGTGATGATGGTAAAGGACGCGCTCAATCCGGCGGCCAAGCCCATTGCAGACCATAACTGGGCGTACAAGGTCGAGCCGGGCAAGCCCGAGGCGGTCCGCGTCTAGCTTGGCCGCAGGTTTATATCAAGCCATACCGGGCAATGGTCGCTCATTTTCTCGGACAGAATGTTCAGCTTCGGCGTTGAGTTGTTCAGCCGCGAGGCGCGACGCAGGCCGGGCGACACCATGATGAAATCAATGCTCGGCTGCTCGTCATCGCGAAAGGCTGAGCACAACGATTTTTCCGTCGAGGGCGTAAGCGCCATTCCATCCGCGATATTTTCGTTGAGCCTTGCCAGAACGGCGCTGCCCTCGCGCGCGAGTTGATGGTTGAAGTCGCCAAGAATGATGACGTCCGACCTCTCGCGCAGCCGCGCATCGAGCCATTCCTTAAGCACCGGTATCTGCGCCGCAAGAATTCCGCACGCGCCGGTCGTTCCCTTTGCGTCGAACGGATTGCTGACGGCGCAGCCCGATTTCAGGTGCACTACGGCCACCCACAACTCTCGCCCTTTGACGGAGAGTTTCGCCGCCACGCCCTCGCGCGTATACCGCACCACGCCATCGTCGCCCACATCGGGCAGGCGCAGCCCGCTGATGCGATCCTCGGCCAGCAGTTTTATCGTCGTGCGGCGGTAGACCAGCACCGGGTAAATATCGCGTTGGGTTGGATCGGCAAGCATGGCGGGATTTTTGACAATATCCTCCGCAAAGCTTTTCGCGAAAATCATCCCCCAGTCCGCCTCGGGGAAAATGGCGCGCACGCCCTCCGGCGACCCCATCTCCTGCAGCGCAAACACATCGCCGCCCAACTGACCGATGACGTTGCGGATGGCGTCGTAGTCGGAGGGAATGCGGATAAGCCCCGGAGAACCATCCCGCTCGGGCCGGAGATACTCCCCCGGCACATGCCAGAAATTCGCGATATTCCATGTGACGAAGCGGGTGTCAGCCATTGCCGACGAGAAGCCCGCCAGCAGCGTCGCCGTCAATAAAAGAATGGCCCGGATGGCCGGACGCGGCATTGCGTTCAGACTTTCGGTTTTGGCGTAGCGCCCTTGCGGCAATGCGCGCGCACGGCGGTGCCTTTTTTCGTTTTGTAGCCTTTGCGCCAAGTGCATCCATCGAGTTTCGTGCACGATGCGTTTTCAAGGCCTTTGCAGGGCGAGTCCGCTGCGATCGACGGAGCGACTAGGCTGGATGCGGCGAGAAGTATGAAGCCAAGAATTATTTTCTGCATACCGCGTTTCCTCAATTTTATACATCTACATCAAGTTTTCAGGGCCTTTCCGTGCGCTTTTTATTGCTCGCTTTCAAGTCAAATTTTTAATTGTATGCAACGTAATCTCTGCGACTTTGAGCAACGCCCGTCGCTGAATATCCGGCGCCGCTTGCCCTGCGAACCGGTTTCCATTACTTCATTAGAGTCAGTTCAGACATGAAAGAACCGCCATGGCGCTCGACTCCGGCATCAAGAAAGTGGTCCTCGCTTACTCTGGCGGGCTGGATACCTCGATCATCCTGAAGTGGCTGCAACTCACCTATGGCTGCGAGGTCGTGACGTTCACCGCCGATCTCGGCCAGGGCGAGGAGTTGGAGCCGGCGCGCCGCAAAGCCGAGATGCTCGGCATCAAGGAAATCTATATCGAGGACCTGCGCGAGGAGTTCGTGCGCGATTACGTATTCCCCATGTTTCGCGCCAACGCGCTGTATGAGGGCGTTTATCTGCTCGGCACCTCGATCGCGCGACCGCTGATCGCCAAGCGCCAGATCGAGATCGCGCGCGAAACCGGCGCGGATGCGGTCTGCCATGGCGCGACCGGCAAGGGCAACGATCAGGTGCGCTTCGAATTGAGCTATTACGCGCTTGAGCCGAACATAAAGATCATCGCGCCGTGGCGGGAGTGGGATTTCAAGAGCCGCGCGGCCCTCATCGATTTCGCCGAAAAGAACCAGATCTCGGTCGCCAAGGACAAGCGCGGCGAAGCGCCTTTCTCCGTGGACGCCAACCTGCTGCACACATCCTCCGAGGGCAAGCTGTTGGAAGACCCGGCAGTCGAGGCGGCGGATTACGTGTATCAGCGCACGCTTTCGCCCGAGCAGGCGCCGGATAAGGCGACCGTGATCGAGGTCGGGTTCGAACGCGGCGACGCGGTCTCCATTGATGGCGTTTCCCTCAGCCCGGCCACGCTGCTCACGAAGCTTAACGAATTCGGACACGACAACGGCATCGGACGGCTCGATCTCGTCGAGAACCGCTTCGTCGGAATGAAGTCGCGCGGCGTGTACGAAACGCCGGGCGGCACGATCCTGCTGGCCGCCCATCGCGGCATCGAGTCCATCACGCTCGATCGCGGCGCGGCGCATCTAAAAGACGAAATCATGCCGCGCTACGCCGAACTGATCTACAATGGCTTCTGGTTCTCACCTGAGCGCGAGATGCTACAAGCGCTGATCGACAAGAGCCAGGAGTTCGTCACGGGCACGGTGCGGCTGAAGCTGTATAAGGGCAACGTTACGGTCATCGGCCGCGAAAGCCCCTACAGCCTCTACAATCAGGAACTCGTGACCTTCGAGGAAGGCGCTGTCGCCTACGACCAGAAAGACGCGGCTGGCTTCATCAAGCTCAACTCGCTCCGCCTGCGGCTTGTGGGGGCGCGGCGCCGCCACGTTTGAGCGCCGAAAATGAAGCAGATTGCATAATTAAAATTGACGACGCTTAAGGCGCCTACTACATGACTCCGCTTGTATTACATCGGAGCTTTCTTGCGTGCTTTTATCGCAACTTCAAAAAAACGTGAAGGATGCCGCGTCTGGCGATAGTAAAACCCAGACATTCGACTTCATGTCGGTCAAACACAATGTTATCGACATGGGCTATCGTAGCATAGCCATCGCGAATATTGCGTCCATCACCGTGATCCGCAAAAGCTCAGGCGCCGTGAAGCGCGCGCTAATTGTCGCCACGCTTGCGAGTTTTCTGGCGGCCTACATAAGCCTGCCCGGTTTCGGCGCGCCGATCTTCGGCGTTCTCGGCCTCATTCTTTTTGCGGCGACCTTTTTCGTTCCCAAACGATGGTATCTCACCATTTCGACCTGCGACGGCGGCCTCAGCATGTTTTACAGCGGGGACGTGAACCTGCTGCTCGGCGTCAAGAAAGCGCTTGATGAGAAAATCGACGAGCCTCAAAGCGACTCCGGCTTTACGGTCAATTTCAACGAGGGGTCGGTCAAGGGCATAACGATTGAGAAGGTCGAGGAAATCAAGGAACTGCGCGCGGACATGATGGTGAGCGAGTCGCCCGGCGCCATGGTCGCCGCAAATTCGCCGAACGCGCAGGTCGGCCTTGGCGCGAACATCACGAACACCATCACCGAAACCGTCACCACCATTTCATTCATCGACTACGAACGCTTCATCCCGGGCGTCGAGCAGTTCCGCAATTACCTTGCGGAAAAGCGCCCCAACCCTGCCATCGAGGCCAAGCTCGACGAGATGCTCGAATTGATGCGGCAGGGCACCGGCGATGATGAGCAGAAGGTGCGGCTGCGCAGTCTGGCCCTCGAACTCACTCAGTATGTGCAGGCCTATCAACCTCTCCGAGATCTCTTTACAGGTATCGTCAACGCCATCTCCTGACCGCTTAGCGCCGCTGGAAAATCCGTGCCGCGCGCACCATTTCGCGAAAATGGGCGATGAACTCATCCAGATCAGGCTTGCCGAGCTGCGTGACTCAAGCGCGCTCGCCCGCGTGCATGCGGCGGCGTGGCGGTCGACCTATCAAGGGCTTATTCCGCATCTGGATTTGACGCGCATGATCGCAAGGCGCGGCCCCAAGGCATGGGCGCGCACAATTAGCGCAGGCGATGTGCTTGTACTCAGGTTCAACGGCGTCACGCAGGGTTACGCATCCATCGGCGCATCGCGGGCGTCCGGCGCCGACGGCGAGATATTCGAGCTGTACCTGGCGCCGGAATTTCAGGGCGTCGGCCTCGGCAAGCGACTTTTTCTGGCCGCCCAGAGCGAGTTGCGCCGCCGGGGCTTGACGCGCCTGACAGTGTGGGCGCTGGAGGAAAATTCGATGGCGTGCGATTTCTACGCCCGTCTTGGCGGCGCGCCCTCAAACCGCTCCATCGAGGGCTTTGGCGGGGCGACCCTCAACAAGATAGCGTTCACCTGGAGTTAGCCCAGCCGCAAATCGCTCAAATACAAAGTCTTTTCTCCGCCGCCATAACCCGCTAAAGCCATTGCACTTTATTGGCGAGGATCGCATGACGCGGAAACGGCAGAGCGGAATACTCTTTCTTGTGGTGTCGGGCCTTGTGCTGCTCATCGGCGCCGCGCTGGCGGCAAAGCTCTCGGGCATCCCCGTGCTGCAAAATGTCTACGACCTCATCCGCGATACTTCGCTGCTGATCGCGACCGTGGTCGCCGCCTATCTGGCGGTTATCTATCAGCAGCGCGCGCAATTCATCCAGTCGCTGCGAGAGCAGTGGCGTGAGATCGTGCAGGCGAAATCCGCCATGATCTATTATGCGCATCTGGAGAGCCCCAAACTTGAGGAGTATCTGCGCACGGCGCAGCAGCTTTCGGAAACCATCGACAACATGCGCATCGTTTACGCCAACGTGGGCGAGACGGAGGATAGCATCGGCTTTTACCCCTACGCCCCGCTCCACCACATGCGCATCATTCTGGAGACGCTCGATCCGCGAAAGGGAACGCCGACGGCCGACCAACGCTTCAAGGCGCGCGGCGAAATCTGGGACGCCTTCAATGCGATTCGCGAGCATTTCCTTGATGAGTTCGACATCAACGAGCCGTCGCGCCCGATTCTGGCGTTCAAGATGAAGCGCAAAAAGAAGAACGGCGCCGCCGAATACGCCATGGACATGCATAAAAAGCAGATGGCGCAGATCGAGACCATGCAGGCCGCCGCCAAGGATATTGAATACACGAGCGAATTTACTGGCCGCCAGTCATAAGCATTTCCCCCCTTGTTGCAGTGCAGCAAGGGTCTTCCCATTTACGGTTTGTTCGGTTATGTACGTGTCATAAACGTGCGGTCTGTTATCGCGCTGTTAAACAATCATGCCAATGTCTGAGATTAACGCCGGGCCGCCCGCGCGATAACACAACATTTGCGCTTAAGGTGAGCCTTTATGAATATCCGCAATATCGCCATCATCGCCCACGTCGACCACGGC
>JBGSLP010000362.1:0-1844 GCA_041740655.1 Alphaproteobacteria bacterium | reverse complement strand
TGAAGGCCGAAGGACGTATCGCTCCACTGGTGGATTGCGCGGCTGTGACTCGCGTTATGGCGGTGATTGGCGACGGTCTGTTCTGGCATCGCGCGATTGACCCGAACTTCGATACTCGCACGGTTCTGCCCGCAATGATGGCCATGATTTCAACATTGATTAACCCAATACCCCCGGCCTTGCCTTCGGCCGCTTTCAAGGAAGATGAAG
Organism: Alphaproteobacteria bacterium; assembly: GCA_041740655.1. Taxonomy (GTDB): domain Bacteria; phylum Pseudomonadota; class Alphaproteobacteria; order Rhizobiales; family Rhodomicrobiaceae; genus JAWXCE01. The sequence goes on along the minus strand of JBGSLP010000362.1, from coordinate 1,634 downwards.
ATGCTGCGTAGTGTGATGATTTTGGCAGTTTGCGCCATGCCGGCTGCGGCGTCACTTGGGCTGTGGGGCGGCGCTGCGGCGCAGGAGCAGAAGGCGGTCGATCAATCGCAGTTGCCTGCGGTCAGCGTCGCGGAAGTCAAGCGCGGCTCGTTCACCGAAACCATTCTCGTGACCGGCTCGATTGTGGCCCGGGAGGAAGTGCTGGTGAGCCCGCAGATCGATGGGTATCGGATCATCGAATTGCTCGCGGAGGAGGGCGATCGCGTCAAGGCCGGGCAGGTGCTGGCGAGGCTGGACCGCAACGCGCTAGAGGCGCAACTGGCGCAGCTCAACGCGCAACTGGCGCGCTCCGACGCCGCCATTTCGCAGGCTCGCAGCCTGATCGTGCAGAACGAGGCCTCGCAGAAACAGGCGGACGCCGCTTTCGCCCGCGCCCGCGATCTGGTCAAGACCGGCGCCTCCACGCAGTCGATTTTCGATGAACGGGAAGCGGCGGCGCGAACGGCGGCGGCGAGCGTCACCTCGGCAAAGGACGGCCTCATACTCGCGCAGGCGGAGAAAACACAGATCGAGGCTCAGATCCGCGAGGCGAAAGTGCGCCTTGGTTACACAGATATTCTCACGCCTTCCGCCGGACTTATCACGCGCCGCACCGCGCGGCTCGGCGCCATGGCCTCGCTTGCCTCCGATCCGATGTTTCGCATCGTGACCAAAGGCGAGGTTGAACTCGACGCCGAAATTCCGGAGGCCTATCTGCCAAAGTTACAGCTTGGGCGCACCGCCATTATCAACGTGGCGGGCGTCGATGAGCGTCGCGGCACGATCAGGCTGATATCATCGGAGGTCGACAAGGCCACCCGGCTCGGCAAGGTGCGAATTTTCATCGGCGATGACCCTGCTTTGCGCGTCGGCGCCTTCGCGCGCGGGATCATCGAGACATCCTCCAGCGATGGCCTCGGCGTGCCCCCAAGCGCTGTTCTCTACACACCCGATGGCGCAGCCGTGCAGCTCGTACAGGACGGAAAGATCATGACGCGCCGCGTCAAGCTTGGCCTTCGCACCGCTGACTCCGTCGAAGTTCGCGAAGGCCTGACCGAGGGGCAATTCGTCGTCGCCCGCTCGGGCACCCTCCTGCGTGAGGGCGACCGCGTTCGCCCCGTCATCACCGCCACAACCGCCGTAAGCGAGGCCCGCTGATGCGTCTTAATATATCCGCCTGGTCGATACGGCAGCCGATCCCGTCCATCGTTCTGTTCATCATCCTCATGATTTTGGGCGTGATGTCGTTCCGCTCGCTGCCCATCGAGCGCTTTCCGAACATCGACATTCCGCTGATTTCGGTGACGATTACGCAATCCGGCGCTTCGCCATCCGAGCTGGAAACGCAGGTGACGCGGCGCGTCGAGGACGCGATTTCAGCCGTCGTCGGCGTCAAGCATATCAGTTCGACGCTCACGGACGGCGCGTCCGTCACCGCTGTCGAGTTTGTGCTTGAGACGGACACCGACCGCGCGCTGAATGACGTAAAAGACGCCATTGCGCGCATTCGCTCCGACTTGCCGCGCACCATCGAAGAGCCGATCACCCAACGCATCGACATCACCGGCCTGCCTATCGAGACTTACGCGGCGACC
>JBGSLP010000361.1:0-8067 GCA_041740655.1 Alphaproteobacteria bacterium | reverse complement strand
CAGCCTGCAGATCGCCGCAATATCCACCGTACTGATCATCCTGATAGGCTATCCGCTCGCTTACGGGATCGCACGTGCCCCGCGCAACTGGCGCACGATACTGCTGTTGCTGGCGATCCTCCCCTTCTGGACATCATTCGTCATCCGCGTCTATTCATGGATCATCATCCTGCGCGATGAAGGGGTTCTGAATAATTTCCTTATGGCGATAGGGGTGATTTCAGAACCGCTCAACATCAATGGCACCAACACGGCGGTCTATATCGGCATCGTTTACAGCTACTTGCCATTCTTCGTCCTGCCGCTATACGCCACGCTGGAGAAAATGGACAACAGCCTCGTTGAGGCGGCGCGCGATCTCGGCGCGGGCGGTATGAAAGCGTTCTGGCTGGTGACGTTCCCGCTTTCCATACCCGGCATCATCGCGGGCGCATTTCTTGTGTTTGTACCCGCCATCGGCGAAGTGGTGATCCCAGAACTACTGGGCGGCGCGGGCACGCTGATGATCGGCAAGGTGCTGTGGGCTGAATTTTTCGGCAATCAGGATTGGCCGGTCGCGTCTGCGGTCGCCATGGTGCTGCTCGTGACGCTGATTGTGCCGATCGTGATTTTCCAGCGCATGCAGGCCAAGGCATGAGGAGCTTTTCAAGGTTTAACCTTGCGGCGATTGTGGTGGGTTTCGCGTTTCTTTACATCCCCATCGTCATTCTGATTGTTTACTCGTTTAACGCCTCACGCCTTGTCACCGTATGGGGCGGGTTTTCAACGAAATGGTACGGAGAGTTATTGCGTAACGAGCTTTTGCTCGACAGCGCGTGGATCAGCCTGAAGGTGGCGTTCGCATCAGCTACGGCGGCGACTGTGCTCGGGGTCGCCTTCGCCGTCGTGCTTACGCGGCTCGGCCGTTTCCCCGGATACGCGCTGTTCTCGGCCCTCGTGTTCATCCCCATCGTCATGCCCGAGGTCATCAGCGGCATTTCGCTGTTACTCCTGTTCGTGACCTTCGATATTGATCGTGGTTTTCTGACCATAACCTTGGCGCACATCACGTTCACATCCGTTTTTGTGGCAGTGACAGTGCAGGCGCGGCTGAAAAGCTTCGATGCAAGCCTGGAGGAAGCGGCGCGCGATCTCGGCTGCAAGCCCTTCCAGGCGTTCATGCTGGTGACGCTGCCGATCATTGCGCCGTCGGTGGTCGCCGGGTGGCTGCTGGCGTTCGTGCTGTCTCTAGACGACCTCGTGATATCGACGTTCACCACGGGGCCAGGCGCCACAACTTTTCCGATCCGCATCTTCTCGTCGATGCGCCTCGGGGTTAAGCCTGACATCAACGCCGCATGCACGGTGCTGATTGGCGTCGTCGCCGTCGCTGTTGTCGCCGCCTATATTCTCAGCAACCTGAACCGCCAGCGCCAAGAAGCCTGAACTCAAGCGATACAAATTAAGTTTTACGCTGTTCTGGCGCAATTTTGATAAGGTTATGACGCGGCGGCAATGTTTCCGGCGTTTTCAAATTCCAGACGAGACCTAGCGCCTCCAAGCCTTTTAAAACATGCCAACCGGGATCAATTTCGCCCTCGTAAAGACCAATGCGGGCAGACGCGGGAAAAGCGTGATGGTTGTTATGCCACGCCTCACCCATGCTGATTAGCCCGAGGGACGGAACGTTATAACCTTGTACCCCAGCGCCTCCCAGATGCCAGGATCGCTCACCCCGGTTATGCGCGATATGAACTACAATCCAGTGCGCGCTTACAGAAACCACCACCCTGACCGCGATGCCCCAGGTCAACCAAGGCATTCCGCCAATCGCGTAAAACAGGATTGCCCATGGGATTTGCTGCGCCATCCACGTGCGCTCAAGAAATAGGTAAAACCAGTCATTGCTTACACTGCGCTCCAAGACAAGCTTTGGCGGATGAGTGAGGCGAAGCTCGCAATTTAGTTGTCGCCATAAGTCGGTGAGCAATGGAGCGGCGTGTGAAAGATAAGAATGGCAGGATGGTTCTCGCTGAGCCCAATCGCGAATTTCATGTTGGCGGATCATACCAAACGGCCCGGCCATCCCGACTATCACGCCAAAATACACGAACAATCTCTCAAGCCATCGCGGGCACTGGAATGAACGGTGTATGAGGCCGCGATGCACACCGAGGGAGTGGCCGAGGCAAAGCGTAAGCGCACTTGTCGCGAGAAAAAGCGCGAAGGCGTCGAAAGTGAAGTAAATCGGCCCTCCGATGACTGCCGCCATCGTCATTATACACATCCATAGTGACTTACCCGGTTTCCAGAGGACGTCTCCCTGCAGAGCGTTTGCTAATTCGAGATGCTGCAAGCGCGGCGAGCTATTCGAGCCATCCGATTTTCGCAACGCCTCGTCTATGGAATCGACCTGCGAAGTCGCCGCTAACATTTCTGCGATTTTCATATTTTGCCTTCCTAATTTCTATAATTATTTAACTAATAAGTTAAATAATCAAATAAATAATTTTGCCATTAATCATCCGGTGCGTTATTTCTAGGCGCGGATGGAGTCGGGAGAGCGGTATGTCGGCTGATAAGGTTTTCGAGGCGCTATCGTCTGCGTCGCGCCGCCGTATACTGGCGTTCCTGTCAAAAACCGACATGACGGCGGGAGAGATTGCGCAGCGCTTCGCCGACGTGATGTCAGCTCCCGCCATTTCTAAGCATTTGTCGCTGTTAGAGGCCGCCGGGCTTGTCTGGCGCGAAAAGCGCGGCCAGAGCGTACATTACGGTCTCAAGGAGGACGCGCTTACCGGCACGCTCGTGCATTTTCTTGGTGAGGTTTGCCCTCGTTCTCGGCCCTTCCGGAAAGAAAGCGCGGAAGCTGCGAGACGGAAAAAGGGATCATCGACGACCTAGATCGGTTTGCGGCCAAAATTCTCGGCGAGGCGCTTGCCGAAGATGCGGCTGGCGTCCGTCAACGCGAGATCGGTCGCGGCGAAGTACGCGCTCAAAAATTTACTGCCCGCGGCTGACTTGGCGAAATTGATATAAGCCAGCATGTCCTCCTGCGTGACGTCTTTGTAAATGTAGGCCATCATCGCATAAAGGGAGCCGGCAATCTGCTGTGCGACCGCCATCCGCTGCTTCTCCATCTCGCGCTTGATCTCGTCGAAACTCAGCTCCATCGGAACCTTGCCCGACGCAACCATGCCCGCCTGAATGGCGACGCCCATATTCATCGCGATGGACACAGATATTTTCGTCAGCCCTGCCGCCTCGTCGAGTTGGTGGTAAAGCGCCATTCGCGATGCATACTTCCCGGGATCGGAGGTCAGCGACTGGGCGTAAGCTATGGCCTCGGCCTGCTTTTCAAAGCTCGATCCGTCCTTTTCGAATTGCACGATACGCTGGCCCAGCGGCGAGTCGTAGAAAGCGGCGATTTCGAGCTGCTCCGGTTCGCTGAATACGCCGGTCAGCGTCTCCGCCATGCGCGGCAGGATCTTGCTGGGCTGAAAAGCGTCGTCCGCCGCATCGTTCCATGCGCTGGACAATGCCTCATCGACCGGCAGCCCTTGCGCCTTGATCGTTTCAAGCCCGGCGCGAACCGCCTTCTGCAAATCGGCAAGGCTGGCGTCGCCGCCAGATTTCTTGATCAAATCTTCGGCAGAGATAATTTCTGCAGACATGGCGGCATGCGGCGCGAAAGCCAGCAGGATCAACGACAATGCCAATTGGCGAATAAAACTCACGGCGCTCTCCCTTGAAACTTGGCAACGGCGTAGGGCGACTTCTTGTTGAGACAATGGCGGAGCGGCTTTCCGCCTGATGAAAATCATATTCGTATTGCGCACGGGTCGCGTTGCGCTTGGCCCCCGCGCCGCGTAGCATGCAGGCCGGTTGTCCGCCGCTGCGTCAGCCTGATTAAATCAAAAAAATTTGGAGGTATCGAATATGTCGACCATTGGAAGCGATATCGAGATCGCCCGCCGCGCAACAATGAAGCCAATCGTCGACGTAGCGACAAAGATCGGGCTGTCTGCGGACAAGCTCCAGAACTACGGGCACTACAAGGCCAAGCTCGACATGAGCGCCATCCAGGAACTGCAGTCGCGGCCGGACGGCAAGCTCATCCTCGTCACAGCCGTCACGCCGACGCCCGCTGGCGAGGGCAAGACGACCACGACGGTCGGCCTTGGCGACGGCCTAAACAGCATCGGCAAGAAGGCGCTGATCTGCATTCGCGAGCCATCGCTCGGCCCGTGCTTCGGCATGAAAGGCGGCGCAGCAGGCGGTGGTTACGCGCAGGTCGTGCCTATGGAGGATATCAACCTCCATTTCACCGGCGATTTTCACGCCATCACATCAGCCCACAACCTGCTCTCCGCGCTGATCGACAATCACATTCACTGGGGCAACGAGCTTGATTTCGACCCCCGCCGCATCGCATGGCGGCGCGTCATCGACATGAACGATCGCGCGCTGCGCCAGATCGTCATCAGCCTCGGCGGCGTTGGCAACGGCTACCCGCGCGAGGATGGCTTCGACATTACGGTCGCATCGGAAGTGATGGCGGTCTTCTGTCTCGCCAACGACCTCGCCGATTTGCAGCGCCGCCTCGGCAATATGGTCATCGGCTACACCCGCAAACGCGCGCCGATTTACGCTCGCGATCTGAAGGCGGAAGGTCCGATGACCGTGCTGCTGAAGGACGCGTTGCTGCCAAACCTCGTGCAGACGCTGGAAAATAATCCGGCGTTCATTCACGGCGGCCCGTTCGCCAACATCGCACACGGCTGCAACTCGGTGATCGCGACGAAGACCGCTCTCAAACTCGCCGACTACGTGGTGACCGAAGCCGGTTTCGGCGCTGATCTCGGCGCGGAAAAGTTTTTCGATATCAAATGCCGCAAGGCGGGATTGACGCCCAGCGTCGCCGTCGTGGTCGCCTCAGTGCGCGCGCTCAAGATGCACGGCGGGGTCGAGAAGGAAAACCTGAAGCACGAAAATGTCGACGCGCTGAAAGCCGGGTGCTCGAACCTGCTGCGTCACATCGAAAATCTGAGGAAGTTCGGCGTGCCCGTCGTGGTGTCGATCAACCGCTTCACCACCGACACGGACGCGGAAGTCGCAGCAGTGAACGAGGTGACGTCCAGCGTCGGTGTGCGCTCGATAGAGTGCAATCAGTGGGCGAAAGGCTCGGCAGGCATTGCGGAACTGGCTCATGCGACGGTCGAACTGGCCGAAAGCGGTAAAGCCGAGTTTAAGCCGCTTTACGCGGACGGCATGGGGCTGTTCGAAAAGATCAACACGATCGCAACCTCGCTCTACGGGGCCGAGCGCACGGTCGCCGACAAGTCGATCCTCGACCAGCTCAAAAAATGGGAAAAGGCGGGCTATGGCGGCTTCCCGATTTGCATGGCGAAAACGCAGTACAGCTTCTCGACCAATCCTGACGCGAAGGGCGCGCCTTCCGGTCACACAATTTCGGTGCGCGAGGTGCGTTTGAGCGCAGGCGCAGAGTTCATCGTCGCGATTTGCGGAGACGTGATGACGATGCCCGGGTTGCCGCAGACGCCGTCGGCCATGAGCATCAAGCTCAACGATCAGGGATTGGTTGAGGGCCTGTTCTAGCCTTTCAACGGCTCAGGCGTTCGGGATTATGCTCTCGTACGCCGCAGTCACATCCGCCAGAGTGTCCGCAAGCTGGACCTCGAGGCGGGCAAAATCAGGCGCGCCGGCGGAGTTCGCAAGGCGCGCCTTCAATCCCGCCGACGCAAGTACGGGGTTGAACGGCTCATCCACGCATAATCGGAGAATTTGCGTCAGCCCATCGTAAAGCTGCGCGGCGGCGATGAGCGTATTCGCATTCTGCGCGCTCAGATACCCCGCGTCGCGTAGGTTTGTCAGCGCTTTCGACGTGTTCTGGCTAAGTACCTGCGGCGATGCGGCGGCATGAACGAGTTGCAGATATTGGGCGATAAACTCGATATCGACCAGCCCGCCCCGCGCCTGCTTGAGATCCCAATCCGATCTGGCCGTCTTGTGAACGGCGATCTTTGCGCGCATCTCCCGAACGTCGCGGGCGATTTTGGCCGCATCGCGCGGTTTTGGCAGAACGGCGCGAATGACGGCCTCAAGCTTGGCGGTCAGCTCTGGCGGCCCCGCAATAACGCGGGCGCGTGTCAGGGCCATATGCTCCCATGTCCAGGCGCGCTCATTCTGATAATCGCTGAACGCCGCAAGACTTGTCGCAACCGGCCCCGCATTTCCCGAAGGGCGCAGGCGCATATCGACCTCGTACAGCCGACCCTCAGAAGTTTGCGCGGACAGGGCGCTGATCATGCGCTGCGTATAGCGGGAGAAATAGGTCGATGGTGGCAGCGGCTTGAGACCGGTCGAAACCGCCGTGCCGCCGTAATCGTAAATGACGAGAAGATCGACGTCCGAGGACGCCGTCATTTCGCGACCACCGAGCTTGCCCATGGCGAGGATGACCGCCTCGCCGCCCGGCACGCGCCCGTGGGTGCGCTCCATCAGGGTCTCGACCTGTTTCTGCAGAGCGCAGATCAAGCCGTCTGTAAGCGCCGTGTAAGCCTCGCCCGCAGCCTGCGGCGCGATAATGCCGGACAATACCCGCGCGCCAATCAGGAAGGCCTGCTCGCGCCCGACGATCCGCGCGCGGTTCAACGCCTCTTCGTAGTCCGGCACGGTGACTATCTCAGCGTTCAGAAAATCGCGCAGTTGATTTTCATCCGGCGTCTCGCGCAGAAAACCGGGATCGAGCACGGCGTCCAGCACCCGGCGGCTTTTGCTGAGCACGCGGGCAAGGCGCGGCGCGGACCCCATGATGTCGGCGATGAGTTCGAGCAAGGACGGGTTATTGCGCAAAAGCGCGAACAGTTGCACGCCAGCGGGCAGCTCTGACATGAACATGTCAAACCCGACGAGCGCCTGATCCGGATTGGTTGTCTGCGAAAGCGCCTCCAGAAGCGCTGGCGTGACCTCGGTCAGCCGTTCGCGCGCTCTGGCGCTGCGCATCGCCGGGTATCGGCCAAAATGCCAGCCGCGCACGGTCGCCACCACCGACGCAGGGTAGGTGAACCCCATTTTTGCCAGCGTGGCCAAGGTCGCCGGATCGTCCGTCGCGCCCGTAAAAACGAGGCTGCCCTCAACCTTTGACGAAGTGAGTTCGGGTACGCTTTCAAACAATCTCACATAATGGCTTTGAACGCAGATGAGTTGTTCTGTCAACGTGTCCGCAAAGGACCCCTGATCTTCATAACCGCAGAAATTTGCGACGCGGCGCAACTCGTCGGCGCTGCTCGGCAGGGTGTGCGTCTGCTCGTCGTTGATCATCTGGAGCCGGTGTTCGACGCGCCGCAAAAAACGATACGCGTCGGCAAGCTCCTGCGCCGCAAGCTCCGTGATCCAGCCTCGCGCGGCAAGCGCCTTCAGCGCATCCAGCGTGCCGCGCACGCGAAGATCGGGCTGCCGACCGCCCGCAATCAATTGCTGGGTCTGGACGAAAAATTCGATCTCCCGGATGCCGCCACGCCCGAGCTTCAGGTTATGCCCGGCGACCGTCACCGCGGCGTGGCCCTTGAACGCATGAATTTGCCGCTTCATCGCATGAATGTCGGCGATGGCGGCGTAATCGAGATATTTCCGCCAGATGAACGGCGACAGCGCGCGCAAAAAACTGTCGCCCGCTTCGATATCGCCAGCGACGGGGCGGGCTTTGATGAACGCGGCCCGCTCCCAGTTCTGCCCGGCGCTTTCGTAATACTGGAATGCAGCGCCGGTCGAAATCGCGATCTGGGTCGAGCCGGGATCAGGGCGCAGCCGCACATCGGTGCGAAAAACATAACCGTCCGCCGTGCGCTCCTGCAGAAGCTTGATCAGGTCGCGCGTCAGCCGGACGAAAAACGGCGCCGCTTCCTGAGGCGCCGCAACTGCTCCGGCGTTCTTGTCAAAAAAGATGATGAGATCAATATCGCTGGAATAATTCAGCTCGTGCGCGCCGTGCTTCCCCATCGCAAGCACGATGTAACCGCTGCCAAGTGCGGGATCGTCGATGCCCGGTGTAATCGCCCCGGTTTT
>JBGSLP010000360.1:0-7639 GCA_041740655.1 Alphaproteobacteria bacterium | reverse complement strand
GTCCGGTAGCGAGCGCGCGGGTCGCACCGCGCTGCCAGTCGTCGCGCTGTCGCCTGATCTCGGTGACCTCAATCGCGCCGTGGGCTTCGGCGAGCGAGCGGAAAGCAGCACCCGCTTCGATGGCCTGCAACTGCTCTGGATCGCCGATCAGCACAACCTTCGCGCCCGCGTCACGTGCTGCCGACAGCACCCGCTCCATCTGGCGCGTCCCAGTCAGACCCGCCTCGTCGATGACCAGCACATCGCGTTCACTCAATTGATCGCGGCCCTGCTTCCACTGATATTCAAGGCTGGCGATTGTCCGCGACGTGATCCCCGAACCAGCTTCAAGATTTTCAGCGGCAATGCCCGACAGCGATGCACCGCGCACATTATATCCCTCGCGCTCCCAAGCATCGCGCGCCACGCCTAGCATCGCCGACTTGCCGCTACCGGCATAACCTACGACCGAGGAAAGACCGCGCTGGCTGGTGACATGATCGAACGCATCGCGCTGCTCGCCGGACAAGCTGAGTCCACGCTCGGCTGCACCATCAAGCGCAGCATGGCGGTTTCGATCCGCAACGCCGTGCCGCTCGCCGGTCGCCAGCATCGACGCGGACAGGCCAAGCCGCTCTTCGACCGCAATCATGTCGCAGCTCGTAAACCGATCCTGATCCTTGCCGTCCTTGCCCAATGCGACAAGGTCGGGCGAGCCGCGTACCGATGCCATGACGGAATCGAACTGGTCTTTTCCGTCGCTGTGCCGGAACGCAAACTGCGCAAGATCGCGCAACGTGAATGTCGCCTGCGAATGCGTAATGGCATTGAGTGCGATTGCGGGGTCACCGATAATCTTGTCGCCATTCTCGCGCGCGATCCGCATATGATCGTCGGCGCGCTCGGCATCCTCGCCTGCACCCGCGCGCCGCGATCCTGCCGCTCCAATCTTGTGCTGCGGTTCAAGCGGGATGCCTTGGGCTTCCAGTGTCCTGTGATCGACCCGTGCATCAAGGCCAAGCTCGGCCATGCGGGTGTTCACATGATCGGCCCAGCTTTCACGCCATGCGCCCAAAAGCTCTTTGCTATTCCAGTCGCGCTCTTTCTGGCCAAAGCCATCAGGCCCAACTTCGCGCATCGACAGCATCACATGGGCATGGGGTTTCGGACTGCCATCGGCGGCCTTGTCCCAATGGACATTGAGGTCGGCGATCATGCCGCGCGCCACAAATTCCCGTGCGACAAAATCACGCGCCAGCGCGATGCCGTCAGCCTCCTTCATCTCCCGTGGAATCGCAAATTCGACGTCGCGGGCAAGCTGCGCGTCCTTGCGAACCTCGCCTGCTTCAACGGCATTCCACAGTGTCTCGCGATCTGCCAGCCGTTCGGGCGCACCTTCGGGCAGCATGATCTCGGAATGAACGACACCGGCCTTGTTGGTGAAGTCATGGTCGCGGCCAAGGCGCTCGTCGGTCAGCCGTTCGGCAGCGCGGTAGGCAGCCGATGCAACCGCGCTCGAACCATTGGCGCGACTGACAACTTTGGCAGAGAAATGGTAGATCGCCATAACGCTGCAAAGTCTCTCACTTTCAAGCGACGTTGGCAACAACGTATAAGCGCGCACTCAAAACTGTCTTCGCCATTTTTGGCGTGACTTGGTTCGCTCAAAGAATGACATTGTTGTCTGAAACACAATTTGCGGATACGCTAGCGTTCTAAATGCAAGTAATCGGAGAAACGCCATGCGTAAAGTCCGGGATTATGATGCTGAACTAAAAGCCCTGAGCGACAAAGCGCGGTTGATTAAGACCCGCAAGGTCGAGCAGCTCGGCGCGCTTGTAACTGCCACTGGTGCCGACGCGCTCGACGCGGAAACGCTCGCCGGGGTGTTGCTCGACGCCTTGGAATCGAGCGATGAAAAAGCGAAGGAGGCATGGGCGTCGAAAGGCGCTGCCTTCTTTCAACGGCGGGCGCGAAAAGCTGCTGGCGTCGTTGGCAACAAGCGAACGGGCGATGGCGAAGAACGCGGCGGCGCGGCGACGGGCTGAAGCGGGGCAACGGCGTTTTGATACGCGGGAGTGGGTCGTGGAACGACGGGAACGAACAAGGCATCTGATAGAACTGGGCGGTCTCGTCCAGAAATCGGGTTTGGTCGAGCTTGCAGGCGATGATCGTGCAACCCTCTACGGCGCGATGCTCGATCTTGCCGGTCGCGCTGGGGATGATGACGGCGCGAATGCGCTGACGCTATGGAAGCGACTGGGCAAGCGAGCGTTCGATGCCGAAGCCGAAGCAGCGGACGGGGAGGATTGATCGGTGAAGGGTCGGCTTCTCGGCTGCGCGTTGATGCTCTTCGTCGGGGCGTTGGTTATCGCGTGGTGGTTGCCAAAGACACAAACGGCCTTCTGGTCGATTCTGATTGCTGGCCTAGCGCTGTGGATTGGAGCCATCTACCTCAAGGTCAGGTTTGCCCGCCGTGACGATACACTCGGCTCGGCGCAATTCGGATCGCGCGCCGATGTGAACGCGCTGGCGAAGAACAAGGGCGACCTGCTGATCGCGCGCGATACCTTTGGCCGATTGCTTCGGTATGACGGCCCTGCCCATTTGATTACCATTGCCCCGACGCGCTCGGGCAAGGGTGTCGGCACTATCATCCCCAATCTGCTCACCGCCAATCGCTCGGTCGTCTGCATTGATCCCAAGGGTGAGAATGCCCGAGTGACGCTGCGCCAGCGCGAAGCGTTCGGGCCGGTGCATTGCCTCGATCCGTTTGGTATCTCGGGACGGCCAACGGCGCGCTACAATCCGCTCGACCAGCTCGAAGCGGACAGCCTCGACCTTGCCGAAGATGCGATGACGCTCGCCGACGCGCTGGTGTTCGATGAAAATGAAACCGAAGCGCATTGGAACGAAGAGGCCAAAGCCCTGATCTCGGGCATCATCCTCTACGTCGTTTGCCATGATGATGCCGCACACCGCAATCTATCCTGCGTTCGGGATTATCTGACGCTTGCCCCTGACGACTTCGCGGCGCTGCTAACGGTGATGCAGGCGAGCGATGACGCGGGCGGATTGATCGCGCGCGCCGCCAATCGGTATCTGAGCAAATCGCACCGCGAGGCGGCGGGGGTGTTGTCGGGTGCGCAGCGGCACACGCATTTTCTCGACAGTCCGCGCATAGCCCAGGTCGTGGGTGGCTCCGATTTCTCCTTTGCCGATTTGAAGGACAGCGTGGTGACGGTGTTCCTGATCCTGCCGCCCGACCGGCTCGATACCTATTCGCGCTGGCTACGCCTGCTGGTGGCGCAAGCCATAGGCGAAATGGCGCGGTCATCCGCCAAGCCGCCGCGCCCCGTGCTGTTCCTGCTTGATGAATTTGCCGCGCTCGGGCGGCTGCAACCTGTCGAGCGCGCGATGGGCTTGATGGCCGGTTACGGGCTGCAACTTTGGCCGATCTTGCAGGACATCCACCAACTCCGCAGTCTTTACGGGAAGAACGCCGGGACGTTCCTGTCCAACGCCGGTGTCCTGCAAGCCTTCGGGGTGAACGATTATGAGACCGCCGATATGCTGTCAAAGACGATGGGCCGCGAAACCATCACTTACGAAACCGGCGGGCAGAGCGAAAAGGATGTGATGGTCAAAGACCCCGAACGATCCTTTAGCAAAACCCAGCACCTCGCCACGCGCAATCTGATGGACCCCAATGAAATTATGAAGCTCGCACCCGATACGCTGCTGCTCATGCGTGTCGGCGAGAATCCGCTGATCGTGAAGAAATTGCTGTATTACGCGGATAAGGAATTTACGGGCATGTTCGATGTGGGCTAAAAACGGTTATATCCGACCCTAAGTGGACATTAGGTGCTTGGCTTCAAGAGTAGTCCAAGCCATCCGTCGCAAACTGCGCTGGCGAAAGGTGCTGCCGTACCTACCAGCAGTAAGCGGCAGATTAAGCCTACGGAGCAAAATCGATGAGCGCGCGAGAAATTAGTTAGGCCTTTGCTTCCGATGCGTGGCTCTTCGACTCGGCAATCAACTCTTTAGGCGGCAAATCCAGCGAGTAGACAAATCCGCTCGGTTTGTAGTCGAGTTTAACCTCGCCCTTCAGTTGTTGACCCAGCGATCTAATCATCCGTGTCCCGAAGCTCTTGCGCGTTGGCTCGCTCACGGGAGGTCCGCCGGACTCGGCCCACTCAAAGTGAAGACCCTTCCGGTCGACCCGCCAGGAAACATAAACCTGACCGGTTGGAAGGGACAAGGCTCCGAACTTGGTCGCGTTGGTGCAAAGCTCGTTCATAGTCATCGCTAGTGCAATGACCGAACTCGACGCAATCCTGACGGCATCGCCGGAAATGATGATGCGGTCGCCGCCTTGATCGAACGGCTCGATTGCACTCCGGATGATGCTGTCGATCGAGGCATTGTCCCAACTCACTCGTGTAAGGAGATCGTGGGCGCGCCCCAAGGCTGAAAACCGCCCGTTGATCGCGGAGTTTGCGTGGGCGATGCTGGTTGCGGTGCTCAGGCTTTGCTGCGTGATCGCGCCCACGGTGGCGAGCATATTTTTAATCCGGTGGTGCAATTCCGCGTTCATCAGCTGCTGCAACTTGTCAGCAACGTCGCGTTCCTCAGCGTCGATACCTGATTGGACGAGAAGTTCTCTGGCGTCGATCCCTGCCTGCTCAAGTGCCAATTTGAGACTGTCGTTTTCGGTCGTGAGGGCGTCCTGAAACGGTTGGTTTTCGTCGATGATTAACTGCTGCATCTCGGTATCGTGCACCGTCTTCAGAAGCAGGAGTTTTGCATCTAGTCCCGCCTGCTTAAGCAGGTTGCGAAGAGCCTCATTCTCTCTGATGAGTGGATCTTCTGCGGCAAGTACGGACGGCACCACTTTTATTGCGCCTTTGCCGATCATCTCTTGAAGTTCCAAAATCATCCGCTTGACTTCGAGGGGCTTCGGGAAAAATTTGCTGTCAATTGGCTTATCCGCATCTGTGATCGCAAGGTGTCCGGAGACCAAAATAATTTTGATGTGCGGCCAGCGTGTGTGCGTCGTATGGGCAAGTTTCAGTCCGTCCATGCTCCCTGGCATTTGTATGTCAGTGAGCAGCAACGAAACGTCATCACGCGACTCAAGAATCTCGATGGCCTGGTCGGCGTTTACGGCTTCTATCGGCACAAATCCGGCATCGTGAACGATATCCGCAGTGTGCATCCGCAGGATCACCTCGTCTTCGACTACCAAAACGATAGGTTTAGAGCCAGCTAGTGTCATTGTCGATCCTTTCGGTGTCGCTCCTTCGCAAAAGAAAAAAGAGGCCAAGAGACTGTGCCTAGGGACTGCCAACAGACTGTCAAATGCTAAGCGCCTTGGTCGATTTAGATGAAGGCGCGCCATCTGAAAAATGTTCCAGTCTTTGACGGGAACAATCGGCCTGTGGGCGTGCTTACTGCTATAGCTATCCTGCGCGTTCTGTTGAGCGAAGCCGAATATCAGGAATCGCGGTTAATTCATTACGTAGAAGGCGTTGGCTACCGGTAACCAAACGCCGTGCTAAGCAGCAATGATGAGGAAAATTTGATGCCTGATACCGCGCTCCCAAGCGATCTGTCCGAATTTCGACGACGTGCGCTTTCAAAATGGGAAAGCGAAGGCGGGGCCGTTGCCGCTATCACGAATGAGGCGCATAGCGATGTTCCCAACATGACCAATGCTGAACTTATACAGCTTCGGGTCCGGGTTATCGCACTAGAGAACATGCTGATTGCAACTTTAGCGGAAGGCTCGGATCAACAATTGCTAGTTGCGCGCGAGATGGCAGCCTATATCGCTCCCCGTCCCGGCTTCACCCAACACCCGCTAACGACGCAGGCCGCGCACCATATGAATGAGCTCGTTGATCGGGCAATTCATTTTCGGACGTTGCCACCACAATGAATGCGTCGGAACCGTATAAATGCACGCCTGTATTTGACGAGAACACGCTCCCCGCAGGGCTACGTCGTGAACACCGCACGAAGCCCGGAGTCTGGGGCATAATTCGTGTGTTGAGCGGGCGCGTGCGTTACCATGTACTTGACCCGATATCTCAAACTGTTCTCGATCCTCATAATCCCGGTCGGGTGCTTCCTGACCAGCCACATTTCGTCAAGCCGCTAGGCACCATCCAGATGAACGTCGAATTTTACGATCATGATCCAAAAGGCCACTTTTTTTAGCGGCTCAGATTCCGCTGGAGTGCAGCTAACAGCGGGGCGGCATAGCCGCCCCGCTGGACGGTCAGTCCTGCATGTCGTCTTCGACAGTCTTGGGTTTGGCTTTGGCGAGGATCGCGAAGCCATCCGCAATCAAGTCGACCGAATATTGGGTGTGTCCGTCAACCTTGTATTTTGACTGGCCGATGCGTCCGGTGATGCGGACAAGATCGCCGATTGTGGCGTTGGTGAGCCGGTCGCGCATTTTGTCAAACAGTGTGATGCGGTGCCACTGCGGATCGGACTTCCACGTTTCGCTTTCGCGGCGGTTGTAGTTGGTGGCAACCGAGATGTGAGTGACTTTCTTGGCGGCGTCGATTCTGCCGAGCCGTCCGATGATGTGAAATTCGACGATGTTCTGCACTGCCTGTCTCCTGATCGTGTCAGGCGAAATGTCCTGACGGACATGACAGGGCCGCGCGCCGCCTGCGCGCCAGCCAAAAAACGGAGGCTCCATTCATGGAAACCGTAGGCGCAACGCGCAGGTTTTTTGCTTGCGGGTATGAAGGCGGTGCAAGCGGCCAATTTCCGTCAATCAAGGATAGAAGCTGATACGCGGTCGAGGGTGCTGTGCTGAATACGGTTTCAGGTCGTTGGCGTCTGACGGGCCGATGCCGTCAGACGCTCCAGTCCTCAACCTTGAGAATGTCGATCATCGAAAGTGCCTGATCGGCGCTGACGAGTGTGGCATCAATCGCCAGCGCATGGGCCGCAATCATCAGATCGAGCGGGGCGATAGTGACGCCCTTGGCTTCGAGCGCGGCGCGCAATGTTCCGTAATGCGGCGCGATGGCATCGCTCCAGGGCAGAATGTCGGTATAACGCAGAAACTCGCGCACCAGCTTGGCAAGTGCCGTCGCCTGCGGACGCTTCGCCAAACCGTAGTGCATCTCGCCCGCCGTAATCGACGAAATTGCCAGTGCCGAAAGCGGCACCGATGCGGCGCGAGCGCAAACCGGCTCCCGCTGCCGCAGGATCGCACTGGCCGCATTGGTGTCGAGCAAATAGCGAGCCGTCACGCCTCTTCCCACCCATCGAAGGGATCACGATCCTGCGGCGATGTCCGCCGCTCATCCTCCCCGAGAAAATCGCCGGGAATGTCAGTCTTCAGTTTTCGCGCAAACGCGAAAAACTCCGCAAGACTCTCCGGCTTGCGCGACAGGATGACATCGCCGGTCTGCTCATCACGCCGGATACTCACTTCGCTACCCTCAAAGCGGTAGCTTAGCGGCAGACGCACGGCTTGGCTTTTGCCGTTCTGAAATAGCTTGGCGGTTTGACCCATGACGGAAACTCCATAATATATACTTTAATATATCACAGGTTGATGATTGGTGAAAGGCAAAATCGTGCGCCACTCCATTTTGCGCATCGGCGCGGCCGCTATAAGCGGCCGCGC
>JBGSLP010000359.1:0-8191 GCA_041740655.1 Alphaproteobacteria bacterium | reverse complement strand
AATTCCCCTAGGGCGTACCACTTTCCTCAGTTGTTCAGCTTCAGCGCTTTTATCGTCATTGCGACCTTGACGTCCTTCGGAATGGCGACGCCCGCCATGCTCTCCGGGCCGACGCCATGGTCGGCGCGCACGATGGTCAGTTCCCCTTGGGCCGTCGCCTCGCTACCCTCGATTTCCACGCTGAACGCCAAAGTCGCTGGCTTCGTTACGCCCTTAACGGTCAGATCGCCCGCATATTCGAACTTGCCTTCGCCGACCCGCTTTGCCTGCTGGGCGCGAAATGTGGCTCTGGGAAACTGCTTCACGTCAAACCACTCCGCTGACGCCAGCGTCTGGTCGGCCTCTGGCAAACTGGTTTTCACGCTTGTCATGTCGATAGCGACAGCGATCTCCGCGTCTGCAAGCAGATCGGGATCGAATTTGACCTGCGCCTGAAACTTCTGGAATGCGCCGGTGATCGTCGACCCGGCTGCGGTCACCGCGAAGCCGACCTTGCTCGCCTCCGGGCTTACATCCCATTCGTAGGCGCGCGCATCGCCGGGGCGAGCCACCACCGCAGCTAGGCCCAAGCACAAAACAAGCGCTGAAGATTTGACGAGAAAACGTGGAAGCATACGCGACATGACGCCATCCTTTAGAATTAGTGCGTGTCTGAGAGCAGCAGCGACATGCACGCCGATAAGGACGGCAAGGCTGTAGGCGAAAATCTCGTGAGTCTGCTGGAACACAGCCTCAGCGGCTTTTTTATCCTCGGTCGAAAGAGCGGCTAGAAACGGGATATGGGGCCATGGAATAACCCCGTAAAGCATGGTGGGGACGGAAAATGCGGCGACCGACACCATCGCCCAGCCAGTCAGCGTCATTGCGATCAGCAATGCATAAAGCGCTCCATGCGCTGAGTGCGCCGCGATGCGCTCCCACCCGTGAATATGGGCTGGCAGGGCGGGCACGCCGTTGATCTGCCGCACGATCAACCGAACGACCGTAATGGCGAGAACCGTCACGCCGATCGACTTGTGAAGTTGGTAAAGCTGGAAGCGCTCACCGAGCTCCAGCCCTTCCTGAGTCATGTAAAGACCAAGGGCGATCATCGAGAAGACAAGCGCCGCTGTTATCCAATGAAGAAGTTTTGCGAGGCTCCCATAACTCTGGGATGCGCCCGACGCCGTCGCCGCGTGCGTCATGTTCGCCCTACCAGCGACCGGTGTTCGGCATAGAGGCCCAAGGCTCACGCATCGGCAGCGCATCGCCCTTCTGCAGCAACTCGATCGAGATATTGTCGGGCGAGCGGATGAAGGCCATGCGGCCGTCACGCGGCGGGCGGTTGATGGTGACGCCCTGCGCCATCAGCCGTTCGCAGATTTCGTAAATGTCATCCACGGCGTAGGCGAGATGGCCGAAATTGCGACCTTCGCCATATTCCTCGGGATCCCAGTTGTAGGTCAGCTCCACCTGAGCGCTTTCATCGCCGGGGGCGGCGAGAAATATGAGTGTGAAACGGCCTGCCTCGTTTTCGATCCGGCGCAGTTCTTTCAGGCCAAATTTGTTGCAGTAGAAGTCGAGCGACTGTTCAACATTCGTAACCCTGACCATCGTGTGCAGGTATTTCATCGCGGCTCGCTTTTGATGTTTGAACGTGGTCGCACATTAACCGCGAGCGGGATAAAAGGGCAATCAAAAGACGACTCAAAGTCGCGTGAATAGCCGCAATAGGGTTATTTGCGGCAAGCAGGTCTCGCATAAGTTCGTAGCCTGTTAACTGATTCGGCCGAAACGGCGCCAATTGCGCGGCAGCCGCCGGTCGCCAACCCGGTTAAGCCTTTTGCCCACAAGTGGATTTACGTATGGCTCAATTGTGGCCAACGCCTGTCAAGCCGCCATTATTTTATGTGGAAAATCAGTTGGATAACACGTCGGCAAGCGCTGCTTTTTCAGCCTTGTGACCGTGGCGTGACGGCAAAATGGAGCGCCTTCGTTAATTTTTGTGTGGCGCGGTTGGCCCCGAATGTTATGTTTCTGACATCAAGAGTAGCGTCGCGTTAAGAACTCGAGGGCGGAAGAGTTTTTGCGTGGGGCGTGTTATAAGTTTTAGCGGGGGATTGCATTATGGGGGATAAATTACCCTCCAACATAGACAATATGCGGGAAGTATCACGGCAGGAAGCCGTGGACGTCATCGTCATAGCAGGGCACATCAAATGGTTTGACGCATCCAAGGGGTTCGGCTTTATCGTCCCCGACGGCGGCTTGCCCGACATCCTGCTTCACGTCACAGTGCTGCGCGCCGGCGGTTATCAAACCGCTTACGAAGGCGCTCGGATCGTCTGTGAAGTTCTCAGACGCGATCGCGGATTTCAGGCCATGCGCGTCGTCGACATGGACGAAAGCACTGCAGTGCACCCTTCGCAGTTGCCACAGCGCACCCACGTGCAGGTCGTCGCCGAAAGCGACTGGCATCGCGCGCAGGTCAAGTGGTTCAACCGCACGAAGGGCTTCGGCTTCCTGACGCGCGGAGAAGGCACCGAGGACATTTTCATTCACATGGAAACGCTTCGCCGGTTCGGCTTTGCGGAACTTCGGCCTTTGCAGACAGTGCTGGTGCGCTTCGGCAATGGGTCCAAGGGTCTGATGGCCGCAGAATTACGGCCTGATGGCGCGGCAGGTTTCCCTTCCTCGCACTAATAGACAAAGAACCAGACTTCGGAAAGGCCGCCATTGCGCGGCCTTTATCGTTTTCGGGTTAACGCTGTGCGTCGGAAATGCGGGTCATTTTCATTTGATTTGCTAGTGAAGCTCACAAGCTTGACACCGGCCAGCCATACAAGCAGAACGTCCGGCATGCATCCGAGGCAAAAGGTCAGCGCATGAAAACGCATAAAGCGGCACAACCACGGCGCCCTCGCCGGGCCTTGCGGGGCATCGTGACCGCCCTCGGGATCGGCGCGTTATCGAGCGCCGCGATCGCTGCGCCCGAACTCGTGGAAAAGGTGGAGAGCCAATACAACCTCATCCTCATTTTCAAGCGCGCCACCGAATATGTGATGACGTTCGGCTACAACAAATCCCTCTACACCGAGACCGTGTTTGACGAGACCGACGAACTTGCGCTGCCCGTCGACTATACTCGGCATATGACGCTCGGCATGGCGTATGTCGAAAAGCCAATCGAGCGTGTTCTCGAAATCGGCACCGGCGGCGGGCGCACCGCGTGGTACCTGCACAAGCTGTTTCCGAAAACCGAGATCACGACCGTCGAACTCGACCCGGAAGTGGTGCGGCTCGCCAAGAAATATTTCAAGGTAAGCGAACAGCCGACGTTCAAGACTGTCACAGCCGACGGGCGACTGGCGCTTACGCAATCGACAGTCCCTTACGACGTCATTCTGGTCGACGCCTATCGCGGCCCGTTCGTGCCGTTTCATCTGCTGACGAAGGAGTTTTTCCAGGCGGCGAAGTCCAAACTTACACCCGGCGGTGTGATGGCGCAAAATGTCGAGCCGACCACCATGGTGTTCGACAGCGCGATCGCGACCATCAAATCCGTTTTCGACAACGTCGATTTTTACCCCTCCGCCGGAAATGTGGTGATCGTCGCCTATGACGGGCCGAAGCTCACGCGCGATTTACTGATGGCGCGGGCCGAGAAGCGCCAGCAGGAATGCCAATGCCGGTATGACCTGACCGCCCTCGTCAAGGATCGTCGCGAGCCCGACGGCGCGCTGAAGGGCCAAGTGCTTACCGATGATTTTGCGCCGGTCGAAACGCTGAAGGCGGTCGAAAAGCACAATCAGAAATGGGTCGATCGGACGGCGACGCAATGATTATCTGGATTGTTTACGCATCGGCGTTTGTCGTCGGCGCCAATATCATGGGTTTCGAGATGCTCGGCACCCGCTATCTGTTTCCGTATTTTGGCGGGGGCATCAACACCTGGGCGAGCCTCATCTCCGTGGTGCTGCTGGCGCTCATGTGCGGATATTACGCTGGCGGATATCTCGTCGACAGGCTCGATCGGCAGCGCGGGCTTTATATGCCCCTGTTCGCCGCCGGCGCGTACTTCATCGCGTTTCCGTATTTCGCCGACCCGGCTCTCAACGCCATCATGGCCGCCCAGGGCGCATCATTAACCGCAAGCCTGCTGGGGTCGATGCTGGTCTGCTTCATACCGCTCACCGCGCTTGGCATGTTCACGCCGTGGAGCGTCAAGCTTGTGGTGCGCCGGATGGATAATGTCGGGCAGGCGACGGGCCTGCTATACGCCATTTCCACGCTCGGCAACGTGTTTGGCATCCTGTTTACGACCTATGTGCTGATGCCATCCTACGGCTCGCGCCCGCTTACACAGTTTTTCGGGGTTGTCGCCATCGCCGTCGGCGTACTGTTCATCTGGCTGGAGCGGCGGCGTGCTTAAACTGCTGGCGGCGTTTCTGGCGCTGACGGTTTCCTCGAATGCCTATGGGGCGGAGGCCTCGCTCAAACTCTCTAATCTCGAATACCCCGAGGGCGTCTTCCTGCATGAGAGCGCGCTCTATTTCACGGAAATGGACGCTGACCGCGTCATGGCGTCGTCAGGCGGCGGGCCTTTCGAGCAGGTATGGACCAAGCGCGGTTGCGGGCCGACCAGCATCAGCGCGCTTGGCGGCGCCCGCTTCCTGATCACCTGCCATCTGGGCGGCGGGCTGGCGATCTGGGACAAGGCCGCGAACACGACCGAAATGGTAAGTTCATCGCGGTCGGGGCGCATCATCGAACAGCCCAACGACAGCATCGGCGATGGCGATGGCGGCGCGTTTTTCGGCGATTCGGGCAAGTTCGCGCCCGGCGCCGATCCGGAGGGTCGCGTTTACCATTATGGGTCCGACGGGATAACTGAGATCGCCAACGGCGTTGCCTACGCCAACGGCGTGACCTATGACCCCGCTACCCGCGCGCTTTACGTCTCGGCCCATCTCGGCCGTCAGATCTTGAGGATCACCGATCCCCTCAGCCCCACGCGGCAAGTCGGCCTATTCTGGGATTACCGGGAAAAGCCCTGCTCGGAGGCTGGCTCCGACCGCTGGCTGTTCGGCCCTGATGGCCTTGAATTGCGCCCCGGCGGCGGGCTGTTCGTCGCCATGTATGGCGGGGATGCGGTTTACGAGCTTGACGCCAGCGGCGCCTGTGCGGCGGTCCATCCCGTTGGAGCCGCCTTGGTCACCAGCGCGACCTTCGATGCGGCGAGAAACGCGCTGTGGATCGTTGGTTCGGGCGTCATCAAGGAAAAGTCGGTGAAAGGCGGGCTTTTTGAACTTCCGTTGAGCGCGCGTCCAGAGTAATTTCTATCCTCGTTACTTCCGTTTAGGGCGTACGGAGTCGTTAATGGCGCATTTATCCGCTTTGATTATCGCCATCGCGGCAACGCTTTACAGCGCGAGCTTTGCGGCGGCCTCAAAAAAAGTTGCGCTTGTCGTTGGCAATGCCGCTTACCAGAATGCCGCCCCGCTTCGAAATCCCAAAAATGACGCAGCGTCAGTTTCGGCGGCTTTGAAGTCGATCGGGTTTCAGGTTTTTCCAGTTCAGGACGCGGATCGGCGCACTTTCGACGATGCCATGAAAAGCTTCGCCGACGCTGCGGCGGAAGCGGATTATGCAGTGGTCTATTATGCTGGGCACGGCATTCAAGTGCAGGGTACGACATATCTCATTCCGATTGAGGCCAACCCACAATCACCGCGCGATTTACGCTATCTGATCCCCGCCGATCACGTCATGGAGGACGCCGCGCGCGCCAAGAAACTGGCGGTCGTCATTCTGGACGCCTGCCGCGACAATCCATTTATTAAAGCGATTGCGGAGAGCGCCGCCGCGCCCGAGACGAGCGGCGTAGCGCGCTCCGTGTCCATAGGCCGAGGCCTGTCACGTTTGAATCAGGTGCCAACGAATACGCTGCTTGTTTATGCAACGCAGGCTGGAAACGTCGCGATGGACGGCGATGACGCGAATAGCCCATTCGCCAAAGCTCTGGTCAGCCATATCAAAACACCCAATAAAGATGTTCGCCTCGTGCTCGGTCAGGTGCGGGACGACGTTCTCAAGCTGACCGAATACCAGCAGGAGCCATATATATACGGGTCTCTGGGAGGAGACTCGCTTATGTTGCACGTGACGGCTCAGGATGCTCCGCAACAGCAGGTGGCTTTGGCTTTGAAGCCGCAATTCCTGCTCACTCCGGACGCCTCGACAGAGGCGCAACCACCCTTGACCGGCTTTATTGACGACGCTTTTGCGTCATGGCAGGCGGCAAAAAACGGGTCGAACTGGAGCGACGTCGAAGAGATCAGGCTGCGCCATGTTGGAACGCTTTATGGCTGGGCGTCTGAGCAACTTCTGCTGGCGCGCCAGCGTCAAGATGTGACCAGTCTGTCGGAGGCTATTGCTGCCGTGTCATCCCAGGACGCTATGCTGCGTCTTTTGACGCCAGCCGTCATCCAAAGCATTCAGCGCAGTCTGAAAGACCTGAACTATTACCAAGGCGCATTATCCGGCGTTTATGACCAGAGTGTTCAAATGGCGCTGACTGCTTTTGCGCTCGACCACACCAGAGAGAAGCGGCTGACCAACAGGGTGTTTTTGGCCTTGATGGAGTACTCGGGCGGAAACCTCGACAATGGCGGCTTATCGGGCACATGGCGTGGAACGTATTATTATCCGCGCCCCGCCAAGGGGGTTTCGTCAGTGGATTTCGAAATGGATCTAACGTTTTCCCAAAGCAATATTTCCGGATACATTTCAGAGCCCAACACCTTCGGCAACAAGTCCTCCGCCAATCTCTACGCCAGCTTTGAGGGGGGAGCGATGGGCAACGAACTTACGTGGAAGAAGACCTACGACGGTTCTGGAGGCGTATCGCATTCCATCACCTATAAGGGCAAACTTGACCGCAGGGCGAAACGTATCGAAGGGACCTGGCATTACGGCGGCAACTGGTCCGGAAAATTCGTCATCACACGCCAATGAAGTGGAAAGTCCCTCTTAGCTTTCTATGGCTTTTGATTGCCAGCATGAATGCCAGTTTGCCAGCGCAGACGTCGACCGAGAGAGAGTTTCGCGTCCTTACAGACAGGCGCGAGGAAATGCTGGCCGCTCTCATTGAGCCGATTGTACGCTGCGTGAAGCGCCGTGACACAAATCACGAGATTTTTCATGGCTGCATCGACTGGCACTCATCGGTGCATGGGTTCTGGGCCCTTACCGCTGCGGCCCGCCTAATCGGTCGGGATGACCTGAAAGATGTTGTGCTCGCCAGGTTTACCCCGGAAGCAATCGCCAAAGAGCAGGCCTTTATTGGCCGCCATCGCGATTTCGAGATGCCTTATGGCCGCGCCTGGTTTTTGCGTCTTGCGACGGAGTTCGAGCGTACTTTCAACGATAGGCGGCTGCGTTCTATGGGCGACGAGGTCGCAGCCTCCCTGATGCGCCACCTATCCGCCACAGCTATCGACCCGCGCGTCGGATCATATGAAAGTCCGACATGGGCGCTGCTGAATCTGCGCAGTTATGGCCGCCATACAGGGCAATCCGAATTGGTTTCGTTCGTCGATAATGTGGTGCGTAGGCACTACTTTGACAGCGGGCGCGGATGTTCCCTGAACGCCGATCTTGCCGAACGCAGCTTTATGGCGATCTGCACGACATGGGCGTGGCTAGTTGCGGAATCGTCCCCTGAAAACGATATTTTTAGAGCCTGGGTTTCGAAGTTTGTGCCCAATCCAGGCCAGTTGCGTGTCGTCGAGCAGGCCACGTCGCCCCACCTCTATGGGCTGAATTTTTCGAGAGCGTGGGGTTTGTGGCGCATCCAGAAAAGGTCATCCGATCCACGTTTCCTCGATCTTTATCTCCGACACGTAGAAAAGAATTATGCCGATCCGCAATGGTGGCGCGGAGATTATCGGGCTAATGCGCACTGGGTCGCGCAATTCGGCGTCTTTGCCCTCATGCCGCTGTTTGAGCCGGACTATTTCTGACGGAGATGCGGCTCGCGGCGAAAGCAGCTCTTGGCTTTTGTCGGCGATACTAGTATTGTCCGCGCTCCGGGGTGTTTCTTTCCGCCGCCGGCCGTCGGGGCGTAGCGCAGTCTGGTAGCGCATCTGGTTTGGGACCAGAGGGCCGGGAGTTCGAATCTCTCCGCCCCGACCATTTCCTCAATGAAAGC
>JBGSLP010000358.1:0-3795 GCA_041740655.1 Alphaproteobacteria bacterium | reverse complement strand
AAATGCTCGGATTGACGCTGCCGCTGCTGCCCGAGAACAAGCCGCGCTATCTCATGGGCGTCGGCACGCCGGACGATCTGATCGGCGCGGTCGAGAAGGGCGCTGACATGTTCGACTGCGTGATGCCGACGCGCGCCGGGCGGCACGGGCTCGCCTTCACGTGGCAGGGCAAGGTCAACATCAAGAACGCCGTGCATGCCGAGGACCGCGCGCCGCTCGATGAGATCAGCCAGTGCCCGGCCGCGCGCAATTACTCGCGCGCCTATTTGCATCACCTGTTCAAGGCCGGCGAGTTTCTTGGGCCGATGCTGCTCAGTTGGGCTAACGTGCATTTTTATCAGGACCTGATGGCCGGAATGCGCGGCGCCATTGCCGAGGGCCGGTTCGCGCAATTCGCCGAGCATGTGCGGCGGGTCTATCCGCCCAAAGCTAGGGCTGATGAAAGCGCAGGCGCGTTGCGCGTGAGCGCAGACCTAGACGGATAATCTCAAGGTTTTCAATCGGGCGGCACGCGAAAAGTGCGCAAGCCGCGATAAAATTGCCGCGACAAGTCGCCCATTTCACGGGATTTTGGCGCCAGTCGCTTGACGCGACGCCGAAGCGCTGATTAATGTACGGAGATTAGTGGGTCGCAACATACGCTCGCTCGCATCACTGCTGGCGAGCTTTTGCATTCAGCGCCCCGATCTTAAGAGCCTATAGCTCAGCCGGTAGAGCAACTGACTTTTAATCAGTAGGTCGATGGTTCGAATCCATCTGGGCTCACCAATTAAATCAACAACTTAATTAGATGAACGCCCACTGCTCTCCAAGGAGGTAAGCATGGGGTAAGCATCAGGAGTTGATTTTTTGTTTGTCCGGCCTCCGACTAAGTGCAAAGCTTGGGTTAGGGGGTGCGCATGGGTCATATTCGTTTGGGCGTTTTACCCACGACCCTTAAGTGGACAAAAGTTGTCAAAAAGCTGGAACTCGGCGAGGACGCAGGGGCGATTGCCGAAGCTGCCTTTGAGGCGGCTAATAGCGACCTTACGCGAGTTGGGCAGGATCCTGCCTTACTTCAGTCCTTGCTACTATTAGCACATCTTCCGATCGCGGCGCGTGGTCCCGCGTTTGTTGAAGATGCCGCGCGTTTTGGTTTGACGCTTCCAAACAAGCCGAGCCTACTCGAGATCACCGCAGCCATATCCGACGCCGTTGACCGACACGCTGGGCAATTGGGCGGAAGAACAGACTTGGGCGAAATGGCTCAAATGGCGGCTGTCGAAAGCCTCATCGCTATCATTCGCCCGCGGATCCCATCCCTTTTCGGACCTAGCCCCGAGGACGTGCAACGCGAAATCGGCCGGTTGTCGAGCGGGCAGCAGTTTGCGGTTCTGGCGCAGGAATTCTTTGCCCGCCTGACCCAGCGGATGCTGCAGTATTATCTCAGTCGCGAACTCGCAAACCACATTGGGAGCGGAAAGCGCTTTGAGAACGATGGTGAGCGCACCGAGTTCGACAGTGCCCTAAATCTTCATTGCCGCGAGGTATCGCGTATTGTGCGGGAGTTCGCAGGCGGGTGGTACGGAAAAACAGTTTATCAGACCGCAGATGGTGTAACGCCCGGGGCTGTTCAGAGCTTCGCATCGTACGCATTCAAGAAGATCGGCGACGAACTTCGCAAGCGACAGGATGCTCATGGCTGAGCACCTGGTTTGCTGCGGCGGCCTTAACAGTTCCTGCCCGCATGCCCTGCACTTGGCTCTTAACGGACCGTTGGCGAACGTCGTTCTCTCGATTGAGGACATCGAGAGACGGCTTTTAACCGAAGTGTCGGATGAGCTTCTCGATCTACTCGATATTGCGGCCTATTTGTACGCAGCCGACGGCGCCGTCCAACGTGGCAGCGAAATCGATAGACGCTTCGGTAGCTCGTGGCGGCGTCCGATTCGCTTCATGATACCAGTGCGTAAGCCAGAGCTGTGGTCATCAGATTCGGTTCGGTCAGCTCTCGTGGAAATATTGAACTTCCTCGCTGATCGAAACCACTACTTTGAGTTTCACAAGCTCGCGGCACAGCCACCAACTTCACGTTACTTCACCTTCGGGAGCAACTCTGCAAGCTTCGCACCGGATGAGATAATCTTGTTTTCAGGCGGATTAGACTCATTCGCCGGGGCAGTGACCTCGCTTGTTGGGCAGCGCTCACGCGTTGCGCTCGTGAGCCATCGCTCAGTCAACACGATCGGCGCTGCTCAGAGCGCACTGGTGCGTGAGCTTCGTCGTTGTGTTACTGCAAGCCAACTTCTCCACATTCAAGTGCATGCTCATCTCCGAAAAGGACTCGCAAAAGAATACACCCAACGGACGCGCTCCTTCCTATTCGCCGCTATCGGTTTTGTCACGGCCCGCCTATTCGGCATCGATCGCATTTCATTTTTCGAGAACGGCGTTGTGAGCCTTAACCTGCCGCCGGTGGCCCAGGTGGTTGGCGCACGAGCCACCCGGACAACGCATCCCCATGCGCTTCATGGCTTTCGCCAGCTTTTCAGCGCCATTCTAAACTCCGACTTTTCTGTCACGAACCCTTTTATGTGGCTCACAAAGGCGGAAGTGATTGGTCGGGCGGTCGATCACGGGTTTGTAGAACTTTTGCGCGACACGCGGAGTTGCAGCCGTGTGATGGAGATGACAATTCAGCATCCCCACTGTGGCAGTTGTTCTCAGTGCATAGACCGCCGCTTTGGAATGCTTGCAGCTAGAGTCGGCGAGGCAGATCCGACTGAGGCTTATCGCTTCGATCTGTTTAACGGGGCGCGCCCGAAAGTCTCGGATAAAGAAATGGCGCTATCCTACGTCCGAATGGCGAACTCGATAAGCGGCATGACCGACACCGCATTTTTCACGGCATATGGAGAGCTAAGCCGCGCCGTGAACTTTATGGATGAACGTCCTGATGTTGCTGCGCAAAAAACCTTTGACCTCTTCCAAAGGCACGCTGCCGGCGTGTGCAGAGTGGTTGATTCGGAGATTCGGTTGCGCGCGTCCGAAATCCGCAGCGGAAGTCTTCCATGGGACTGTTTGCTGGCATTGATCACCGCCCAAAGCGCAGGTCACCTAAGTTACGCCGCACCAGCATCGCACTCAGCGCCAGTTTCAGACAATGCGAATCCACGAATTCGCATTGCCCTAGACGAACAGACCAAGACAGTCATCCTTGAGGGCTTGGGAGAGCTAACGGGCGTCTCATCGGAGCTCATCCAATCGCTCGTGAGAGCCTTCAGGCGCGCTCGAGAGGGTGAAGTAGCGCCGGAGAATTATCCGTATGTCAAGACTTCGGAATTGCTCAAGCAGTTTGGGCTAGCAGATGAGGAAACGCTTCGGAAGCGCGTTCACCGCTGCCGAAAGGCAATCGCCGCAATGGTAAGCGAAGCAGGCGGGAACGAAATCGATGAGCAGACCGTCATCGAATCCCTGCCATGGCATGGTTATCGACTGAACCCTGATGTAGTGCAGATCGTTGCTCTCTCCGCAATTCGTCGGTGAAAGGCTACCGGGTGGTTGATGTCACGACTTCGCTCCGCGATGTCACGGCACAACCCAGCGCACCCTGTTTTTACAGGCGGTTAGCGCTGCGAAAGCGTCACGACATTTTCTCCGGCTGTCCATAGACTGTGGTCTGAGCCCGTAGATTTCCTCCACGAATAAGGAGAGTCCGTTACCCTTGAAGAGGAGACGGACGATGAAGCGCAGCCGGTTTACGGAAGAGCAGATTATTTCGATTTTGAAAGAGCAAGAGGCGGGGGCGAAGACCGC
>JBGSLP010000357.1:0-2213 GCA_041740655.1 Alphaproteobacteria bacterium | reverse complement strand
GCCAATATCAGCCACGAATTGCGCACCCCGCTCAACGCCATCATCGGCTTTTCCGAGATGATGAGCCAGGAAATGTTCGGCCGCATCGGCAACAAGAAATATGTCGAATACGCCGGCGACATTCACAAAAGCGGCGAATATCTACTGGATGTCATCAACGATATCCTCGACATGTCCAAGATCGAGGCCGGCCGCATGGCGCTCGTCATGGAGCAGCTCATGTCGGGCGACATTGTCGAGGAGAGCTTCCGCGTCGTCGCGCAGACAGCCGAGAGGCGGCATATTGCGCTTAGCCACACCGGCGCGAAATCCATCGAAATCACTGCCGACCGGCGCGCTATCAAGCAGGTGATCATAAACCTGCTCTCGAACGCGATCAAGTTCACGCCGGTCGGGGGCATGGTGAGCGTGCGGGCCTACCGCTACAAGGGCACCGTTCGCATCGCCATCACCGATACGGGCGTCGGCATTCCAAAGCCCGACATTGCCCGTCTGGGGCGACCGTTCGAGCAGGTGGAGAACCAGTTCGCTAAAGCGCACAAGGGCACGGGCCTCGGCCTCGCCATCTCACGATCTATCGTCGAATTGCATGGCGGCCGGCTAGAGATCAAAAGTCGGGTGGGAGAGGGGACTACCGTCACCTGCATTCTTCCCTCCGTGCAGAGTGGCGACGCACAGGAAAGTGAGGCTGCGTAATCCGTTAAGCACTTGGCTTTTATTCGACACAGTGTTCTGGTTAAGCCTTGCTCTTGCTTAAGAAATCCCGGATAACGCATTTATGGTCAGTCAATTTACAGGTGAAGTATCGGTGTCTCCTGCTTCCGAACCTCTTGTTCATTCGTTAGCGGTTGAACGCACCTCCACCATATTTTCCCGCCTCATTCGCGAAAATATTGGGCCAGAAGTCGAACTGCGACAGGTCGTCAACGGTCTGAAGGACCGCAGCTTCGGCGTGCTGATGATCATGTTCGCGATACCGAACGCTGTCATTCCGGGCATATCTTTCATTCTCGGAGCGCCTATAGTGCTGTTCGCCCTTCAGATCGTATGGGGGCGCAAGCAGCCGTGGCTGCCGGAGTTCATGCTGAAGCGCAAGCTGAGCCAGGAACTCTTCACCGCTATCGCACGCCGGGTGTCGAAATTTCTGGTGTGGACGGAAAAATGGCTGAAGCCGCGATGGCTCTGGATGTCGAGCCGCACAGCGCAGATCATACTCGGCTTTTACGTCGCATTTATCGCGATCATCCTGATGGCTCCCATACCGTTCGGGAACGCGCTGCCTGCGTTCAGTATCGCCTGCATCTCCGCCGGGCTGATCGAAAAGGATGGAATTGCTATCGTTCTCGGGATTGTTCTCGGAGCGCTCGGTACGATCTACATCATCGGGTCGATTGGCGTGCTCGTTGCCGCGCTGCTGAAGCTCCTCGGTTTTCTGTAACCCCGGCATTGTGGCAACACCTTCTCCGTGTGTTGCCGGGTTTTATCGCGCGCCGTTGACCACGCTCATGGAAGCGTCTAAGGCCGGGTGATCGTCAGACCGCCCGCATTCCCGGAGAGCTTCCATGGAAACCTATCTGCTTGCCGCCCTTCTCGGAGTGATTGAAGGGCTCACAGAGTTTCTGCCGGTTTCCTCGACGGGGCATCTGATCCTGTTCGTCGATCTCCTCGGCTTCAAGGCGCCGCCCGGCCGGACTTTCGAGGTGATGATCCAACTCGGCGCAATTCTGGCGCTGGTCGTGCTATATTTTCGCAAGCTCTGGCAAACGCTCATCGGCCTGCCAACAGATCCGGCTGCCCGTCGCTTCGCCGCCGTCATCATCGCCGCCTTTATACCGGCTATGATCCTGGGTGCGGCCTTTCACAGCCAAATCAAGGCAGTGCTGTTCTCGCCGGTCGTTGTCGCCATAGCGCTCATCATTGGCGGCATCGTGATTTTGATTGTCGAGCGCATTCAGAAAAATGTGCGCTATCAGACGGTCGACGACGTTCCGGTGAAAACCGGCTTTCTTATTGGTCTGGCGCAGGCGATGGCCCTTATTCCGGGCGTGTCGCGATCAGGCGCCACGATCGTGGGCGGGTTGCTGCTTGGCCTCGATCGGCGAGCGGCGGCTGAATTCTCGTTCTTCCTCTCCATCCCAACGATGAGCGCAGCGTTCGCTTATGACGCCTACAAGAACAGCGATCTGTTAAGCTTTGCCGATGGCGGCGTGATC
>JBGSLP010000356.1:0-5150 GCA_041740655.1 Alphaproteobacteria bacterium | reverse complement strand
TGCGGCGTTCGTGGTCGCGTTGATCGCGACGCAGGCGGCCGCCACGCTCGTGCTCTACGACGCCGCATTTGCAGCGCTAGCCCAGATTTCCGGCGCGAACGCGAGGCGCAACATCACACATCTGACGCTGATCGCGGGGTTCGCATCCACGCTGTTCTGGCCATTGGCTAGCGCGCTCGTAGATCGGTTGGGCTGGCGCGGCACGACGCTGGTCTTTGCGGCGCTGCACTTGGCATTGTGCCTCCCCATCCACATCATGCTGGCGCGACGCATGCGCGGGCCGGTCAACACCCTTGAGGTCGGCGGCCCGCCTGTCGATGGCGCCGTCATGGGAAGCCTAGAGTCAGTCGACCGCGCGAGGGCGTTCTGGCTTGTGATGCTGGGCTTTACTTTTAGCGGCTTCGTGCTGTCCGCGATGCTTGTACATATGGTTCCGCTGCTCGAAGCCCTCGGATTTGGCGCGGCCGGACTGCTGATGGCGAGCCTTTTCGGCCCCGCGCAGGTGCTCATCCGCGTCATCAACATGACGTTTGGCGCAGGCCTGCACCCGGTTTCGCTGGCCACGATCGCCTGCGCAATGATCCCGGCCTCGGCGGCGCTGCTGATCGCTGGTATAAGCTGGCTGCCGGTCGCTTTCGCATTCGCGTTGCTATTCGGGTTCGGCTCCGGGCTGTCCAGCATTGTGCGCGGTACGGTGCCGCTGGCGCTGTTCGGCAGCCGGGGATATGGCGAGTTGCTGGGCAAGCTGACAGCCGTGCGTCTGGTGGTCACATCCATCGCGCCATTCATTTTTGCATGGATCATGCAGAACTATGGAGCGACCAATGCTTTGTGGAGCATGGCGTTCATTGGTTTATTCGCGGTCGCAGCGTTTGGCGCGCTGATGCGACTGCCCAACAGCCTGAAGTGAGATCAGAAAATGAGAATCCGCCCCCTTCACGACGCCGACAGTCTTCCAGCGCTCGACCGGCGTCTGATCCGGCCGAATTTCATGGCCGAGTTGGGCGCAAAGGCATCGCATCCGCCGCGCGTGCTTCTGCTGTATGGCTCACTGCGCGCGCGATCATATTCGCGGCTGGCCGTCGAGGAGGCGGCGCGCCTGCTCATCCACTTCGGCGCCGAGGCGCGCATTTTCGACCCATCGGATTTGCCGTTGCCGGACCAGGTCAAGGGCGACGATCACCCGGCGGTGCACGAATTGCGTGAATTATCATTGTGGTCCGAAGCGCAGGTCTGGTGCTCGCCCGAGCGGCATGGAAATATTTCGGGCATCATGAAGGCGCAGATCGATCACCTGCCGCTGAATATGGGAGGCATCCGGCCGACGCAGGGGCGCACGCTTGCCGTCATGCAGGTGTCGGGCGGATCGCAGTCGTTCAACGCGGTCAACACGATGCGCCTGCTCGGACGGTGGATGCGCATGATCACGATCCCGAACCAGTCCAGCGTCGCGAAAGCGTTTGAGGAGTTCGACGAGGCGGGCCGCATGAAGCCGTCGAGCTATTACGATCGCATTGTGGACGTGATGGAGGAACTGATACGGTTTACCGTGTTGCTGCGCCCGCATGCCGATGCGTTAATCGATCGCTATTCGGAGCGCAAGGAGATGGCCGATAAACTGCCCGCGCCGGACCTCGCAAGCCGAGCGCTGGAGCGCGTGCAGCGCTGAACGGCCGCGCGGGCGACAAGGCTTTAAGAACGGATGATCGACAAACTCAAATTCCTGATCGCCATCGCGCAGGAGAAGCATTTCGGGCGCGCTGCGGAAACCTGCGGCGTCACCCAGCCGACCCTGTCCGCAGGTATCAAGCAGCTTGAGGAAGCGCTGGGCGTTATGCTCGTGCGGCGCGGATCGCGTTTTCTGGGCTTCACCGAGGAGGGCGAGCGGGTTCTTGAGCGCGCGCGTCGCATCGTGGCCGATGTGCGCGCGCTGAAGCAGGATGTGGAGTCGCCAAAACATGGGTTGACCGGCCATCTGCGCATCGCCGCCGTGCCGACCGCCATGCCGGTTGTGACTGAACTGACCACGCCTTTCCACGAACTGCACCCGAACGTGCGGCTTACGGTGCTGTCGCGCAACTCCGAGGACATCCTGCAGCTTCTTGGCAATCTCGAAATCGACGCGGGGCTGACTTACATCGACAACGAGCCCTTGGGCCGCGTCAGCATCGTGCCGCTTTACCAGGAAAAATACTGCCTGCTGACCAACGTGCATAACGCGCTGGCGGACCGGAAATCCGTCACATGGCCGGAACTCGCCGATCTTCCGCTCTGCCTGATGACCGGCGACATGCAGAACCGCCGGATCATCGACCGCAATCTCAGGCTGGCTGGCGTCAGCGTTTCCGCCATGTTCGAAAGCAATTCGATGATCGCGCTGTTCGCCCATATCCAGACCGGCGACTGGGCGGGGATCATGCCGGAAAAAGTCGTCGGCGCTTTCAGCCAGAACGGCGCGCTGCGCGCAATCCCGATTGTCGATCCGGACGTAACCTATACAATCGGGCTCATAACGGGCATGCGCCAGACGCTGTCGCCGCTAGTCTCTGCGATGATCACGCAGGCCAAGCGTCTGGCTGGTGCGTCTGGTCATTCGGAGAGGTAATTTCTGCGCAGAACAAGGGGTTTTTAATCAGTGGCTTTGATAGATATTTTCTATCAAAGCATGGGAACGCTGTATTGATTATCCGCGTGATTTTCTGTTTAGTAAGGCTTCGATCGCACGCAGGTGAATTTGTGAACATTTATACAAGCGACATCGCGAAAAGCATCATCAGCCGCCACGCAAAGGAGGAAGGGGCAGCCCTTGTCATCCTCCATGCGTTGCAGGCGCAATTCGGCTATGTGCCGGAGGAAACGCTGCCGCTGGTCGCCGAGGAATTGAACGTGACGCGGGCCGAAATCTACGGCGTCGCAACGTTTTACCACGACTTCCATCTCGAACCCGGCGGCAAGCACAAGGTCACGCTCTGCCGCGCCGAGGCCTGCCAGGCAATGGGCGGCGTCGCGCTCGAAAATCAGGCGAAAGCCAAGCTCGGGGTCGATTGGGGGCAAACGACGCCCGATGGCCTGACGACGCTTGAACAGACCTACTGCCTCGGGCTATGCGCCTGCGCTCCCTCAGGCATGATTGATGGTCGGATAGTCGGACGGCTCACGCCTCAGAAGCTCGATGCAATGCTTGCGGAGGCGTCACGATGAGCATTCGGATTTTCGTTCCTTGCGACGCGGCGGCGGTCGCCGTTGGGGCTGATGAGGTCGCTGTCGCAATCATGGCCGCCGCCGAATCGCTTGGCGTCGAGATTGAGATTATCCGCAATGGCACGCGCGGCATGTGCTGGCTTGAGCCGCTGGTGGAGGTCGCGACCGCTGCCGGGCGCATAGCATACGGTCCTGTCGATGCCGCCGATGTCGGCTCGCTATTTGACGCCGGTTTCCTGCAAGGCGCCGAGCATGCCTTGCGCATCGGCAAGCCTGAAGAACACCCGTTCATGAAGCGCCAGACGCGGCTTGCGTTCGCCCGCTGCGGTATCACCGATCCCCTGTCGCTGGATGACTACCGCGCTCATGACGGCCTGAAGGGTCTCCAGCGCGCTATCGACATCGGGCCTGTCGCGACGGTTGAGGAAGTTCTGACCTCCGGCCTGCGTGGGCGCGGCGGCGCCGGGTTCCCGACCGGAATCAAATGGCGCACCGTCGCCGAGGCCAAGGGCGACCAGAAATATATCGTCTGTAATGCCGACGAGGGCGACAGCGGCACCTTCGCAGACCGCATGATGATGGAAGGCGACCCATTCTGCCTGATTGAGGGCATGATCATCGCAGGCATCGCGACGGGCGCAACGAAGGGCTACGTTTATCTGCGCTCCGAATATCCCCACGCCATCGTTGCGATGAACAAGGCCATCGTCCTGGCGCGCGATGAGGGCATTCTGGGATCGTCGGTGCTCGGCTCGGCTTATGTATTCGACATGGAAGTGCGCGTCGGCGCGGGCGCTTACGTTTGCGGCGAGGAAACCGCGCTACTCGATAGCCTTGAAGGCAAGCGCGGACAGGTTCGCGCCAAGCCGCCACTGCCCGCGCATCAGGGACTTTTCGGCAAGCCGACTGTCGTGAACAATGTCATTTCGCTCGCCTCTGTGCCGTTCATCATGGCGGAGGGCGGCGCGGCTTATCGCGATTTCGGCATGGGCCGCTCGCGGGGCACGATGCCCATACAACTGGCGGGCAACATCAAGCACGGCGGGTTGTTCGAGACAGCGTTCGGCATCACGCTCGGCGAGTTGGTGGACGAGATTGGCGGGGGCACGGCGACGGGTCGGCCCGTGCGCGCGGTTCAGGTCGGCGGCCCGCTCGGCGCATATTTCCCACGCTCGCTGTTCGACACGCCGTTCGATTACGAGGCGTTCACCGCCCGCGACGGCCTCATCGGTCATGGCGGCGTCGTCGTGTTCGACGATACCGTGGATATGATGGCGCAGGCGCGCTTCGCGTTCGAGTTCTGCGCGTTCGAGTCATGCGGAAAGTGCACGCCATGCCGGATCGGATCGACGCGCGGCGTGGAAACCATCGACAAGATCCGCGCTGGCGTCAATCCAGCCGCGAACCTCGCGCTTGTCGAGGACCTCTGCGAAACCATGAAACTCGGCTCGCTTTGCGCTTTGGGCGGATTCACCCCATATCCTGTCATGAGCGGAATTATTCATTTCCCTGAAGATTTTGGCGCAACACCTCGTCTCGCCGCCGCGGAATAGGAAGTCAGTCATGTCCGTTATGCATGAAATCGATTACGGCACCCCTGCTTCGAAGCAGGAAAAGACGGTCACCTTGAACATTGACGGCATGACCGTCACCGTTCCTGCGGGCACGACGATCATGCGCGCGGCGGCGGAGGCGGGGAACAACATCCCCAAGCTCTGCGCGACCGACATGGTGAAAGAATTCGGCTCCTGCCGCATGTGCCTCGTCGAGATCGACGGACGCAACGGCACGCCCGCCTCGTGCACGACGCCGGTTTCCGAGGGGCTTGTCGTCAGAACGCAGACGGAGCGGCTGAAGCGCATCCGCAAGGGCGTGATGGAGCTTTACATCTCCGACCACCCGCTTGATTGCCTGACCTGCGCCGCCAATGGCGACTGCGAATTGCAGGA
>JBGSLP010000355.1:0-16364 GCA_041740655.1 Alphaproteobacteria bacterium | reverse complement strand
AGGCGGCGCACCAGAACCATGGATGTGAATGCGACGCCCACTCCGCATATGAGGCGCGCTATCAATGCGCCCATGACCCCAAAAAAATAGACGCCAATCACCATGGCGGGGATTTTCACGAGAAATTCCAGCAGAGTCTGCAAAGTTCCGTACTGGAACCGGCCAAGACGTATAGCCAGCGATCCGAATGGCGCAGCAAGCAGCGGCGCGACGCCACTTATGGCGAGCAGGGCCAGCATCGGCGCGGCCTCGCTCCACTTCGGGCCCAGAACGAGGCGCACGATTTCTTCCGAAAGCACCGCCATGCCAACCAGCGCGGGCGCGCCGACCATCATAATTGCGGCTGTCGCCTTCCTGTAGGCTTGCCCAAGGCGAACTGGCTCATCCGGCAGCGCGGACAACCCCGCCATCAGCGGACGCACGACTGGACTGACCAGAGCCTGATAGGGGATGGCGGTCAGGTCATTGGCAATCGAAAAACGGCCCAGATCGTCTCTCGACGCCATGCGACCCAGAAGCAACCGATCAATCTGCCAGTTTATGGCGGCCAGGAATTGTGAGGCGGTGTTCCACTGAAGCAGGCCAGAAAACTGGCTCCATTCCTTGAGTGTCAAGCGTGGAAAATACGGCGCGAAAAAATATGACGCTATCGCCATGACTATGGGAGCCGCAACCGTCCCAGCCGCGATCGCCCAGTAATTCTGCGCGAAGTAGGCGACGGTGATGGCAACGATGAGCGTCCCAAGCTTGCCGGCGATGTCGAGCACAAATTCACGACGGAAATCGATCGCACGGACGAAATGCACCATCGCGGGGCTTATCAGGCTGCGGATCGCCGGTGCAAAAGCCAGCACGCATATGAGAGGCACGAGGTTGAGGTCGTTATTGAATGATGCATAGGGGATGGAGAGCAGGGCCAGGATCACAGCAATCCCGATCCCCCTGATCAGGCTCACGGTGAACGCCGTGTCGAGCATCGACTGCGTCACTTCCGGCGCCTTCACCAGCACGAAGCTGACCGGCATCTCCAATACAGCCTCGACGATGAAAATGAGTGTCATCGCGATTGCGACCGTACCGAACTCGGCGGGTCCAAGGATGCGCGCCAGAACGAGCAAGGTCACCAGGTCTATGCAGCGAGCGATAAGCCGCCCCC
The DNA here is from genome assembly GCA_041740655.1 of Alphaproteobacteria bacterium. Lineage (GTDB taxonomy): Bacteria > Pseudomonadota > Alphaproteobacteria > Rhizobiales > Rhodomicrobiaceae > JAWXCE01. Next base: position 15,208 of record JBGSLP010000355.1, on the reverse strand, counting down.
CGACGAGCCAGATCGCGGCGACAGCGGTGCTTTCCGCGGCACGTGGAACTGCTGTGTCCGAGGCCATGCTTTAGATTTCTCGCGATCGCTTTAAGGGGAGCTTTTGGAAGCGTTCGTTTAACGCAAACCCATCCGGTTAAACTCTACATTTACAATGATTAATAATTATGAGCCGAGGGCTAGATTACTCAACGCGGCTCCACATGCTAATGTCTGCGCCTGCAATGCAAGTCACGTTGGAAAGCACAAATTGCCGCGCCACTTGCAGCGGGTTGCCGGGGGTGGAAGGCTATGCTAGACAAAGTCGCAAAGCTGTGATCTGGGTTGCGTAAAGCTCGGATGCGCGGCGGAAGACAAGAATTATTTCAGCGGCTTAAGCGCGTTCGTCGCGATAAGCCTCATCCAAGATGAGAGAAGTAGAAACGCGCCATGGCAAGCGAAACGCCTCTTGTTGCTGGAATGGCTGGGCGGTATGCGACCGCGCTGTTCGAGCTTGCACGCGAGCAGGGCAAACTGGACGAGGTCGAAAAGGGCTTATCAGAGTTTGCCGCAGCGCTGGAAAGCAGCCCCGATCTGCAGCGTCTGGTGCGCAGCCCCGCCTTCTCCGCCGAAACACAGGCCAAGGCGCTGTCGGTGATCTTTAAAGCCTCGCAGCCTGGGGAACTCACACAGAATTTCATACTCCTGCTGGCGAAAAATCGCCGCCTTTTCGCGATTGACGGCATCGTCACCGGGTTTAGCACGCTACTATCGGCGAGCCGCGAGGAAGTTTCGGCCGATGTCACATCCGCTGCGCCCTTGACGCCTGAGCAGATGGACGAACTGGCGACGACGCTCCGCAACAAGCTTGGCAAGGAAGCCAAAATCAACGCTAAAGTCGATCCCCGCATTCTGGGCGGCCTGATTGTGAAAATCGGCTCCCGCATGATCGACTCGTCCATTAAAACTCGATTGAATTCTCTCAAAATCGCCATGAAAGAGGTTGGCTAAAATGGAAATCCGCGCCTCGGAAATCTCCTCGATCCTGAAGGAGCAAATCAAGAATTTCGGTCAGGAGGCGGAAGTCTCGGAAATCGGCCAGGTGCTGTCGGTGGGCGACGGCATCGCGCGCGTTTACGGCCTCGACAATGTGCAGGCCGGTGAGATGGTGGAGTTTCCCGGCGGCGTGCAGGGCATGGCGCTGAACCTAGAGGTCGACAATGTCGGCGTCGTTATTTTCGGCGAAGACCGCAACATTAAAGAAGGCGATACGGTAAAGCGCACCGGCAACATCGTGGAAGTGCCGGTTGGCAAAGGCCTGCTCGGCCGCGTGGTCGATGGCCTCGGCGCGCCGATTGACGGCAAAGGCCCGATCAAGTTCGAAAAACGCGCCCGCGTTGACGTGAAAGCGCCCGGCATCCTGCCTCGCAAGTCGGTGCACGAGCCTATGCAAACGGGTATCAAGGCGATCGACGCGCTTATCCCGATCGGCCGCGGCCAGCGCGAACTGATCATCGGCGACCGTCAGACCGGCAAGACCGCCGTGGCGCTCGACGCGATCCTGAACCAGAAATCCATCAACGCGACCGGCAACGAGTCCGAGAAGCTTTACTGCGTTTACGTGGCGATTGGCCAGAAACGCTCGACCGTTGCGCAGTTCGTCAAGGTGCTGGAGGAAAACGGCGCGCTTGAATATTCGATCGTCGTCGCCGCGACCGCGTCCGATCCGGCGCCCATGCAGTTTCTTGCGCCCTACACCGGCTGCGCCATGGGCGAGTATTTCCGCGACAACGGCATGCACGCCCTGATCGTTTATGACGACCTGTCGAAGCAGGCGGTCGCCTATCGCCAGATGTCGCTTTTGCTGCGCCGCCCGCCGGGCCGCGAAGCTTACCCCGGCGACGTTTTTTATCTCCACTCACGTCTACTCGAGCGCGCAGCGAAGCTGAACGAGGATCACGGTTCCGGCTCGCTCACGGCGCTTCCAGTTGTCGAGACGCAGGCGAACGACGTTTCGGCTTACATTCCGACCAACGTCATCTCGATTACCGACGGCCAGATCTTCCTTGAAACCGACCTGTTCTATCAGGGCATCCGCCCTGCGGTGAACGTCGGCCTAAGCGTGTCGCGCGTGGGTTCAGCCGCGCAGATCAAGGCGATGAAGCAAGTGGCTGGCGCGATCAAGGGCGAACTGGCTCAGTATCGCGAGATGGCGGCGTTCGCGCAGTTCGGCTCCGACCTCGACGCGGCGACGCAGAAGTTGCTGGCTCGCGGCGCGCGTCTGACCGAGTTGCTCAAGCAGCCGCAGTTCTCGCCCCTGAAGATCGAGGAGCAGGTCGTCGTGATCTACGCCGGCACCAAAGGCTACCTCGATGGAATTCCAACCTCGGCGGTTGGCAAGTTCGAACGCGATTTCCTGACATATGTCCGCAACGAACATAAAGACCTGTTGGACTCTATCCGCACCAAGAAAGCGATGGACGCCGACGCCGAGAAGTCGCTCAAGGGCGCGCTCGACAAGTTTTCCAAAGCGTTCGCGGCTTAACACGGGGACACTGCCGGCATGGCGAGCTTAAAAGACCTGCGCATGCGCATCGCCTCGGTGAAGGCGACGCGCAAAATTACCAAAGCCATGCAGATGGTAGCGGCGGCGAAACTGCGTCGCGCGCAGGATGCGGCGCTCGCGGCAAAGCCTTACGCCGAGCGGATGGAGCGCATGCTCGGCAATCTCAACTCCCGCATCGTCAAAACGGCGACCACCTCCAAACTGTTGACCGGTACGGGCAAGGACGACTCGTACCTGTTCATCGTTGCGACCGCCGAGCGCGGTCTGGCTGGCGCTTTCAACACGAACATCGTGAAGCTGGCGCGCGAGCAAATCCGGCGGCGCATCGCGGAAGGCAAGACCGTCAAAATTCTGTGCGTCGGCCGCAAGGGCTACGATGCACTGAAGCGCGAATACGCCAAGAACATCATCGAGACGATTGACCTGAAAGGCGTCAAGCGTCTGGGCTATGACAACGCTCAGGATATTTCGCGTCGCGTCATGAAAATGTTCGGCGCGGGCGAGTTCGACGTCGCGATGATTTTCTATTCTGAGTTCGTCAACGTGCTCACGCAGAAGCCGAAAGCTTTGCAGCTGATCCCCGCACAATTGCCCGAGGGCGCGGCCGCCGCGACGCAGGCGTCCGGTCCAACTGCCGATTATGAGTTCGAGCCGGACGAGGACGCAATTCTCGACGACCTGCTGCCGCGCAACATCGGCACTCAGATCTTCCGCGCGCTCCTCGAAAACGCAGCGGGCGAGCAGGGCGCGCGCATGACGGCGATGGACAACGCGACGCGCAACGCCGGCGACATGATCAAGCGCTTGACGCTCAACTACAACCGTCAGCGGCAAGCGAACATCACGCGCGAACTTATCGAAATCATATCCGGCGCCGAGGCGCTCTAGACAACTGCAGAAACGATTCTGTAAAGGGACGCAAAGAAGATGAGCGAAATGAGTGTTGGCCGGGTGCGGCAGGTTACGGGCGCTGTGGTGGACGTGCAGTTCGACGGCGCCTTGCCGGCGATTTTGAACGCGCTGGAGACGGACAACCAGGGCTCGCGCCTCGTGCTCGAAGTGGCGCAGCACCTTGGCGAGAACACCGTGCGCACCATCGCCATGGACACGACCGAAGGCTTGCAACGCGGCCAGACGGTATCGGATACGGGCCAGGCGATTTCCGTTCCGGTCGGCGAGGACACGCTCGGTCGCATCATGAACGTCATCGGCGAGCCGATTGACGAGGCTGGACCGATCAAGTCCAACCAGCGCCGCCCAATTCACGCGCTGGCGCCGTCCTTCATCGAGCAGTCGACCGAGGTAGAGGTTCTCGTCACGGGCATCAAGGTGGTCGATCTGCTAGCCCCATACTCCAAAGGCGGTAAGGTCGGCCTGTTCGGCGGCGCGGGCGTCGGCAAGACCGTGCTGATTCAGGAACTGATCAACAACATCGCCAAGGCGCCCGGCGGTTACTCGGTGTTCGCGGGCGTCGGCGAGCGTACGCGCGAAGGCAACGACCTTTACTGGGAAATGATCGAGGGCAAGGTGAACGTCGATCCGCATGAAAACGGCGGCTCGGCGAAAGGCTCCAAATGCGCGCTCATTTATGGCCAGATGAACGAGCCTCCGGGCGCACGCGCACGCGTCGGCCTAGCCGGTCTAACGGTCGCCGAGTATTTCCGCGATCAGGGTCAGGACGTGCTGTTCTTCGTGGATAACATTTTCCGCTTTACGCAGGCCGGTTCGGAAGTGTCGGCGTTGCTTGGCCGTATTCCTTCCGCCGTGGGTTATCAGCCAACGCTCGCGACCGACATGGGCGCCCTGCAGGAGCGCATTACATCGACGTCCAAAGGCTCCATCACGTCCGTGCAAGCGATTTACGTGCCCGCCGACGACTTGACCGACCCTGCGCCTGCAACCTCTTTCGCTCACTTGGACTCCACCACAGTGCTGTCGCGCGCAATCTCTGAAAAAGGCATTTATCCAGCCGTCGATCCGCTCGACTCAACAAGCCGCGCCCTTGAGCCGCGCATTGTGGGCCAGGAGCATTACGAGACCGCGCGCAAGGTGCAGTCCATTCTGCAGCGTTATAAAGCGCTTCAAGATATTATCGCCATTCTCGGGATGGATGAACTGTCAGAAGAGGATAAGCTTACCGTTTCGCGCGCCCGCAAAGTCGAGCGGTTCCTCAGTCAGCCGTTCTTCGTCGCTCAGGTGTTCACCGGCAAGCCGGGCGTGTTCGTCGAAGTTGCTGACACTGTTAAGGGCTTCAAGGGTCTGTGCGACGGCGATTACGATCACCTGCCGGAGCAGGCTTTCTACATGGTCGGAACCATCGAGGAAGCGATCCAGAAAGCCGAAGAAATGGCTGCGGACGCTTGATCCATGGCAACCGACGCGCCGCACGGGACTGAACTCGCTGTTGCAGGGGAATGCTGCGAAACGCTGCGCGGCATCCTTGAGGCCGATGATTACGAGCCGCTGTTCTCGCTTGAGGACAATGGCTCGATATACATAACGGTCGGCCTCGGCGAGTCGGAAGAAGACGGCGCGGGCCTCCTCGATCATGTCATGAGTTACTGTCCGTTCTGCGGGACCAGGCAGCCCGAGGCGTCGGATGCCGAAACTGAGGTGAAATCGTCATGACATTCAAATTCGAACTCGTCTCGCCGGAGCGGCTTCTGGTCTCGGCCGATGTGAACGAAGTCATCGTGCCAGGCGCCGAGGGAGATTTTGCCGTACTGCCGATGCACGCGCCGTTCGTTTCGACACTGCGGCCCGGCGTTCTGACAGCGCCCGATCTCGACGGCAAGGAAGCGCGGTTCTTCGTGCGCGGCGGTTTTGCTGAAGTGGGGCCGGATGCGCTTACCGTGCTGGCGGAAATCGCGATGCCGATCAGCGAACTGACGGATGAGGTGTTTGCAAGCCAGATAAAAGCGGCGCAGGAGGACCTGGCGTCGGCGGCCGATGACGAAGCGAAATACGTGGCGACGGATGTGCTGGAGCGCCTGAGCAGTCTCAGGGAAGCCCTGCGCGCGGCATAAGAGCAATAAAGACTGCGAACTTTATCGCCCTACCAGGTGAGCGAACTCCGCGATCACCGCCGTATAAACATCCCTTTTAAAAGGCACGATAAGGCTAGGGAGTTCTTCAGCGCTTGCCCAGCGCCATGCGTCGAATTCCGGCGACACTTCGTTAATGCGCGATATGTTGAATTCGCTTTCCTCACCCGTGAAGCGCATTGCGAACCATTTCATTTTTTGGCCGCGATACTTGCCCTTCAACGCCGTTCCGATGCTTTCGGCGGGCAGATCGTATTGAAGCCAGCCTGCGCTTTCGGCGATGATTTCCGCCGAGCTTGCGCCGGTTTCCTCGAAAAGCTCACGCAGCGCTGCGGCCCGGGGTTCCTCGCCCGGATCGATGCCACCCTGCGGCATCTGCCAGCGGTGAGTCGCTTCTTCCGCGACGATGTCCTCAAGCCTCCGGCCGATCCACACTTGGCCCGTAGCGTTGAGAAGCATCACGCCCACGCAAGCGCGATACGGAAGATTGCGGCCATGTTCCATGCTGAAACCTGCAGGACTTGCTATTGAAGATTGACCGCGTTCACAATCTGGCTGGCGTGGACGAGCGTGATGGACTTTGACTCAAGTGTGGTAGTCCATATCACCAACTGCCGAAGTGTTTCGGCGTCAGCGTTTGCAACCGCAAGAGCTGACCCTTTTTCCCGGGCGATTGCCTCAAGCTTTGCCAACTCGCGCTCGATGAATGTCGGCGAAGGCCGCGCGCCGACTTTTCCGTCAGCGACGCGGTAGCGAACGTCGAGTTGCGCCGCAAGCATGATGGCGTATGGGTGCGCGGCCGCGCCGTCATCCACATAGGTCAGCCCGCGCTCGCGCAAGGCCTGCATGAATGGCCGGATCGCGTCGGGCGACTGCGCAAGTTTACCGCCCATGATGTTGATGACGCCTTTGTAGCCGTCGATCTGATCGAGCGCCCATTGAAGGCGTCGGTTGTTCTCGTCCGCCGGGAGGCTGGCAAGCAGCATGTTGGGCGCGGCGTCCGTTACGGAAATGCTCACAGGCTCCATAGGCACGCCTGCGAAGACCTCATGGCCGGACTGGCGCGCGCGCATGGCCCAGCCTTTGACGTCACGACCATATGGCGAAAAAGCTAGAGTTATTTCGGGCCGAAGCGAATTGATGGCGCTATAGGTTTCACGCTCGTCGAGCCCGAGATCACGCACGATAATCGCGATGCGCGGCGCTCCCTGATTGCCGCCCGGCGTCGCCAGGGCGCTTCCGGTGGGCGTGGTCGATCCAGTAAACAGGCCAATGGCTGCGTTGCGTTGCTCAGTCCCCGCTGTTTTTACATCAGTAGGAGCCGGCGGAGCGGCGGATTGCGTGCCTCGTGGAATCGGCGGCTGCGACTGCGCGCGTTTCCTTGGAACTGGCGGCACCGGGATCGTGGGCGTCGTCTGCCTTACCGTCGCCCGCCAGGAATTTTCGAGCTGGCGGGCGGTTGCATCGAACGCCTTCGCTAAAGCTGCGTCATCCGGGGAGCCAGGCGCTGGCGCAGCGTCCTCCGTGCTGGCGGTCGTGCGGCTGTCCGGAAGTTGATTGTCCGCCTGCGGCGCATCTTGGGGAGGGGACGGCTGCGCTGGCGCTTCCAGCGGTGAGACGGCCAACCTGTCTGGCGCAGAAGTGTCAGGCGACGGCTCGTCGACCGACTGGCGCGGAAAAGCAAAACGCGGATCGACGGGCTCTGTATCGGCGCGGTCTGGGGTGACTGGCTCTGGATCGGCGGAGTCGGGCGCGTCGTTTTCCATCGCCCGAGATGAGGCGATATTCGTGTCGGCAGGCTCCGGCTCCTGATTCTGCGCCGCCCGCGCACGCTCCTCGAAGCGACGCTGCAGATCTTCAAGCGCATCGCGCTGGGCTTCCTCCTCGGCGGCTTTGGCGTCGTCCTCCGCTTGAGGCGCATCATTCGATGCAATCGGCGGCACGTCGTATTCTCCAGCAGAACTTGGTGGAGCCTCTTCGGTGGGAGCCTGATCATTCTCGATTGGAGAGGCTGCGACTTCAGCTTCGGGCGTTGCGGCGGCTTCCGGCGTCGGACCATCAGCATTTATGCGCAAGACGAATTTCGAGCCGGTCCGCTCAGGCGGAGGCGTTAAATAGACCGTCGTGATGCCCGCCACGAAAAGCGTTAGCGATGCGACAACCGTAATCAAAAGCAACTTCATGCCGAGTTCACCATTCCCCGCTGCCCAGCACCCCCGCAGCCCCCGCATAGCACCAAATCAGCGTTAGTGTGGCTAAAATTTGGTACCTCCCCATAAAAAAGCATTGGGGGATCAGTGATCCCCCAATTTATTGACGTCTCAAAACAAGACAACTACTTTATCGCGTTTCAGGCGTCAGTTTGCCGACACGCTTTTTCTGGCGAGAATGTCCACTTTTCTCAATTCCTCTTTTTGACCCCGAATATATTCGAGAGCGAATTTGAGCTGCTGATCCTTCTCTTTTTCTTTTGGAACGTAGGCCGAACTGCCGGAGCTTTCTTTTTCGCCCTCATTCTTCAAGTGGCCACGCAGGCTCGCCTCGCCTTTTGGACTGGACGGCCGCATTTTCATGTCCTCAGGAAGCTCCTGTTCGACAACATGCGTTGGGTCAATACCCTTCGCCTGGATCGAGCGTCCGGATGGCGTGTAGTATCTGGCGGTCGTCAGCCGGATCGCCCCATTGTTCGAGCCGAGCGGAATTATCGTCTGCACCGAGCCCTTGCCGAACGAGCGCGTGCCGATGATCACGCCGCGCTTTTGATCCTGAATTGCCCCGGCGACGATTTCCGATGCGGATGCGGAGCCGCCATTGATCAGCACGACGATTTCCTTGCCATCGGTCCAGTCGCCAGGCTTGGCGTTCTGCCGCTGCGTCTCGCTGAGGTTGCGACCGCGCGTCAGCACAATAGCTCCCTGGTCGAGAAATGCGTCAGATACGGCGATCGCCTGATCGAGAAGTCCGCCTGGGTTGTTGCGAAGATCGATCACATAGCCTTTCAGCTTCGGACCAATTGTCTTCTTCAACTCGTCGACGGCCTTTTTGAGTTCGTCCGCCGTCTGCTCGCTAAACTGCTTGATGCGGATGTATGCGACATCATCCTCGGCATTAGAGCGGACCGGGTTGATACGAACCACGTCACGGACGATTTTCACATCGAACGGATTGGGCACGCCCTTGCGAACGACAGTAAGAACGATTGCCGCGTCGACTGGCCCGCGCATTTTCTCGACGGCTTCCTCAAGCGTGAAACCCTGAATGCTGTCGTTGTCGAGATGAGTGATATAGTCGTTCGGAAGGATGCCTGCCTTTTCAGCGGGCGTGTTCTCTATGGGAGAAACCACCTTCACGACACCCTCTTCCATCGTCACTTCGATGCCGAGGCCGCCAAACTCGCCCCGCGTCTGCACCTGCATGTCGCTGAAGCTTTTGGCGTTCATGAATGTGGAATGTGGATCGAGGCCGCTCAACATGCCGTTGATGGCGTTGTCGATCAGCTTGCCATCGTCGGGCCGCTCGACATAGTCGGCGCGAACCCTTTCTAGCACGTCTCCGAAGAGATCGAGCTGCCGATAGATTTCAGCATTTCCGCCGCTGATTGCGGACTGGCCGCGCGTCGCGTGGAAAATAGAGGTGGTCGAAGCCGTTACGGCCACCACCAATAGCACCCATAGAAAGAACTCAGGTTTCCGCATGTATGTTAACCTTTTTCAACCCCCGACGACCACCAGGGGTCAGGATCAATTGGCCGTTGGTCTTTGCGAAACTCCACATAAAGCGAGGGCTTGGCGTTAGAGCCTGAACCACCTGCGCTTTTCTGCGAACCCATTATCGCAACCGGCTCGCCTGCCAGTACAAACTGACCCACACTCACCTGGATCTGCTCCATACCGGCCAATACAATATGATACCCACCACCTGCGTTGATAATCAAGAGTTGTCCGTAATTTCTGAATTTATCGGCATACATTACCCAACCGTCGCACGGAGCCGTGATCTGTGATTTATCGCGGGTCTCGATGGTGACGCCCTTGGACGACCCGCCAAAACCATCGCTCGCGCCGAAAGTGCGCACGCGAGGGCCGTTGGCTGGCGGGGGCAGCAATCCCTTGGTTTCCTGAAACGGCAACGCAGGCTTTAATCTTGCGGGCTGAACGAACGCGAGCTTTTTCGCCTCGGGCTTGATTTCAATCGCTCCGCCATTTTTCAGTTCCGCCTCGTAAGCCCCCAGCGCTGTCTGCTGGGCGACATCACGCTCAAGCTTCGCCACGAGGTCGCCGAGCGAAGTTATGGCTTGGCTATGGCGCGTCGCCGCCGTTGCCAGCACGTCCAGCCGCGCCTGCCCCGACTTCAACTGTTCGCGATAACTTGCCATGGTCGGTTCGATTTCGAGGCGCCTGCGAGCGAGTTCCGCCAGCAGCGTTTTCTGCCGTTGTTGGCGCTTGTCGAGTTCTTCTGACAATGTTTGCATCGCTGTGAGATCGGCAGCGAGCTTATCTGCCATCGGGCGCACGGTCTCGAAAGAGTAAGCCAGCAGCATGCCGCTTCTCACCATATTGAGCGCGTCGCGGCGCTCGGTGACCATGACCGGCGGCGGCTGTCGGCCAAAGCGCTGCAACACGGCGAGGATTTGGGCCATCTCGGCGCTGCGGCTGGCGAGTTCGGCGCGCATCTCGTGCTCCCGCGCCCTCAACTGGAAAACCTCCGTTTCAACAGCCGAAACTTTTCTCTCCGTGATCCGGATTCTCTGCGCCTTATGGATGAGTTCGGATTTCAGGCGGGCGCGCTCGAAAGCGACGGCGTCCAGTTCCTTTGTCAGGCTTTCCTTCTCGCCCTCGACCTGCTGGAGCTGGTTCTTGTGCTGCTCGTAAAGCCGGGCGGCTTCTTCAGGCGTCAGCTTGGAGGGAGTATTTGCCGCAGCTTTGGTCTGCGCCGCCAGCTCCCCCGTGGACAACGCTGCCGCCATCAGCGGCGCGATGACCGCGAACGCTATGCGCGGCATTCTCAGTTCGTGCATGAAGGCCCCGTGTATTTCGACTTGCAGTTTAAGTACCCAACCATAAAGGCGGGCTTTAGGCGCCCGCAAGGACTATCCGCGATGATACGGATGCCCGGCGATAATGGTGCAGGCACGGTAAATCTGTTCGGCGAGAGTGACGCGCGCGAGGCCATGGGTGACGGTCATGCGACCGAGAGAGAGGATTTTGCGCGCGTTCGTCAAAACGGCGTCGCCATGCCCATCGGCCCCGCCTATGGCGAACGCCACGCCGCCGTGGCCCTCGTCGCGGCAGGATTTGAGCCACGCGGCGAACTGCGCGCTCGAACAGGTTTCGCCGGTCTCATCGAGCGCCGCCAGAATATGTCCGTCCGCCTTGCGCGCGAGGATATGATCTCCCTCGATGCGTTTGCGCTCGGCGACGGAGCCGCGCGCGTCTGCGATTTCCAGCGTTTGCAGCGGGCCGACGCCAATTGACCGGGCGAAGGGGGTGATGCGTTGGGCGTAGCGTCGAAACAGCGTCGCCTCGGCGTCCTCTTTCAGTTTTCCGACAGCGATGATGAGCAGGTTCACAGGCCGGCCGCTATTCGACGTTCTCTAAAGGCGACGGGCGCTCGCCAGTCCACATCTTCTCTAGCTTATAAAACTCGCGCACCTCGGGCCGGAAAATGTGCACGATGATGTCGCCGGTATCGATCAGCACCCAGTCGCATTGCGGCAGCCCTTCAACCTTGGCTGACCCTTCGCCGATGTCCTTGAGTTTGCGCAAAAGCTGATCGGCGACCGCGCCCACGTGGCGGTTTGAGCGGCCTGACGCTATGATCATGAAATCGCCCATCGGCGAGCGGCCATGCAGATCGATGGTGATGACTTCTTCGGCTTTCGCGTCTTCGAGGGCGACGAGCGCGGCGTCCAGCACCGCGTTGGCGCGATCCCTGACGGGTGTTTGCGTGGCGTCATCAGGCGCACTGCGCAAAATGGTGCCGACAGGCGCTTTCGTGTTCAGTTCGCTATCCTCTTATTCGGCGGTGCAAATCGTTTGCAGCCATGCTGAAGTGATAATATTAGAGTGCCTCACGCAACAGCAGATTTCAAGGCTCGCGCGCGGGGAAAACTTGAGCCCCGGCGGCATTGCGAAGCTGCGTCGAGGAAATCGCCCGCAAAGGCTGCGAAAAATAGGTCCAGGCGGGCGCCTGCCGAATGGGCAACGTCAATGCGCAGCGCTCCGGCGTGCGGGCAAAATCGTAGCTCGTCGCAGCGACCGACGCCATTGCGCGGTAACGGTCGCCGGGCCGATCGAACACCGCGATGGGCATCGTCTCCATGATCGAGCTCCAGCCGCGCCACCTGTGAAAAGTCGCGAGATTATCGCCGCCCATGATCCAGACAAAGCGCACGCCCGGCGCCCGGCGCTGCAAAAACGCAAGCGTTTCGCGCGTGTAGGCGGATGGCAGGGCCGCCTCGAATGTCGTGACGATGATTCGAGGGTGCGCAGCCAATGCTTTCGCCTCAGCCTCGCGCATCGTGATATCCGCCAGTTCACCGGTCGATTTGAGCGGGTTGCCCGGCGTGACTATCCACCAGACCTGATTGAGCCGCATCCTCTTCAGCGCCTCGACGCTGATATGCCGGTGTCCTGCATGCGGCGGATTGAACGACCCGCCCATCAGACCAATGCGCATGCCGGGATAAGACGGCGGCGGCTTTACAATGGCGCCTGCGCCGTACGTTTCACCGCCGAGCGCTGCGGGAAATGCTGATTGATATTGCGGAAGCTTCGGTCGTCCTAGATGTGTTGACATGGGTTCTCGGTAGCGCGTCGACGCCAAATGTCAATTCACTCGACGATCAGCTACGGATCTTATCTGCGCGATTCCTGCCAGTTCAAGAATTCTTCAAACAACTGATTTTGCTGAGTGGCGACTTTTTTATTTTCTGAAGTCCATTGATCAAGATATTCTTCGAAAACGAGCTGAAGGTTCTTGTGACTTACGGTCTCTCTCGAAGCCACATTCCATTCGTTGGCGGCTTCAAACTGTCTCCAGCCGGGCAGCAAAGCAGCGGCGGAAACTGTTTTCCAAGCATGATGCCGTGGAGCCTCCCTCAGCTTTGTTAACCGTTCGAAGAACCGCCTGACAAAGTTAGCCACCCGCTCATAACGAGGGTCGCTCTTACGCCAATTATAGGTGACCAGAACGAGTGAAACCGCAATCGTATCAACGGTTTTGTTTCTGGCGATGAAGGCGGGATAGTCCCGTTGAGTAAGCTTGGCTGGCGTGTACTGGGGCGGCAAACGATTTGACCATGGAATTGGCAACAGGTGGAGGTCGTAGTTGAACATGACGCGCTGATAAAGGCCCGGCGAGCTAAGACAGAAACATATGATCGCATCGAGCTCGCCACGAATAAGCATCTCGACAGCATCAGGTTGCGCCATGTTTGAAACGTTGGCGTTAGCATTGAACGCCTTCAGGATATTCTGAGCATGTACGGCTGTGCCGCTTCCGGCGAGGCCAATATTGACGCGCCGCCCGACTAATTGTTGCACGGTTTTGATATTGCGGCGTGCAAGTATTTGTATCTTGTCGCTAAACAACGGCGATATGTAAGCAATTTCCTTGCCAATGTCTAGGCCGTCTTCTGCGTTTTGCTTCAGATGCTCCATAGTCGCCACATCGGTGAGGGCCACGTCTACATTGCGCAGAAACACGAGGTCACGCACATTACCTGCGGCTCCATCGCCTACGATGGGTAAGACACGCAGATTTCCCGGATCGCTCAGAGCGATTGCAAGATCATCGGCGATTTTCATGAGCGTGCTATCGGGATGATCGGCCGCCACAGTGATGACGGTGTTGTTGATCTTGTTTTTGCGCTCCTCCCGAGCAGCCGAAAGTGGCGTGTAAGCCTCAGCCACGTGCGGCCAGCCACCATAAACCAGTAAGGCTATTGTTAGCCACTGCGCCAATCGAAGGCGTTGAAAATTAACGCTTATTTCCATTAGCTCCTCCGACTCTGCTACTTTTTCACGTTAAAAACATTTTAATTTAATCATAAAATTCTTTGAATTTTTGATTCAGTTAGTTTGAAAAGCAACACCTACGAAAGAAGCGTGGCGGCATGAAGGCCTTTCTATAGCTGTGGCCTTAAGTTACGCGTTATCTTGAAGCAATTGAGCGTAGATCGCATTCGACAGTGGGGATTTTAGTATGGATCGACGTTCGTTTATCAGGAACGCAACCGTAGTTGCCGGCGCTCTGTCCGCCACATCGGCGATGGCGGCTCCCGCGATAGCTCAGGGCTTAAAAGAAATTCGAATGGTTACGACATGGCCGCGCGGTTTTGCTGGCCTTGGTACAGCCGCCCAGCGCATTGCGGATCGCATAACCCTGATCTCGGGCGGCCGCATGAAAGTGCAGCTATTCGCTGCCGAAGAAATGACATCTGCGTTTGGGGTCTTCGACGCCGTTTCCAGTGGCAAGGCCGAGATGTATCACGGCGCTGAATATTACTGGGACAAGAAGCATAAGGCTTTTCCGTTTTTCACCACCGTTCCTCTGGGAATGACAGCGCATGAGATGGAAGCGTGGGTGCATTTTGGAGGCGGGCAGGAATTATGGGATGAACTGGCCGCGCCGTTCGGATTGAAGGGCCTTCTGGCAGCGAACACCGGCGTGCAGATGGGGGGGTGGTACCAAACGCCAATATCCACGCTTGAAGACATTAAGGGCCTGAAAATCCGAATGCCAGGGCTCGGAGCGGAAGTTATTCGCAGGCTCGGCGGTGAGGCGGTGGCGCTCCCGGCGGGGGAGATTATCGAGTCATTAAAATCTGGGAAGATCAACGCTGCGGAGTGGATCGGTCCGTGGAACGATCGCGAGTTCGGACTGCACCGAGTGCTCAAGAATTATATGTTTCCAGGCTTCCACGAGCCGGGCACAGCGCTTTCATTGGGAATTAATAAGAAGTTCTGGGATGGTCTCAAAAAAGACGAGCAGGAAATCATCAAGGCGTCTTGCTCGGCCGAAAATAGCATCATGATAGCGGAGTTCAATGCTCGCAACGGAGAAGCGTTGGCTGATTTACGCGCTAACCACGATGTAAAGCTGCATATTTATCCGAAGGCTGTATGGGCGGAAATTGCAAAAGTTTCGCGCGGTGTCGTCAATGAGATTGGCGCCACCGACGATATTAGTCGCCGTATTTTGGATAGCTGGACGACTTTCCAGAAGAGCGTATCTGAGTGGCAGCAAATCTCCGATATTAGTTACATCGCCTATCGATCTCTGACCGCAAGGCCATAGGCTGGTGACGTTTTTTGCTGACGAAAGCCAGTTCTAAACGGGGCGGGTCTGGCCGCTGCCGTGCACGATATATTTGAAGCTGGTGAGTTGCTCGGCGCCGACGGGGCCGCGCGCATGAAACTTGCCCGTGGCGATGCCGATCTCGCCGCCCATGCCGAATTCGCCGCCATCGGCAAATTGCGTCGAGGCGTTGTGCAACACGATCGCGCTGTCTACCTCCGCGAGGAACTGCGCGGCCGCGCTTGCGTCCTGCGTCACAATCGCGTCGGTGTGCTGCGAGCCGTAAGTGGCGATGTGCGCGATCGCCTCGTCAAGCCCG